>CAZVRL010000008.1:0-36920 GCA_964630285.1 uncultured Candidatus Peribacteria bacterium
GTATCGCTGCTGAAAATCAACTCCGTTTTGCTATCCGTGAAGGTGGTAAGACTGTTGGTTCTGGTATTATTACAAAAATCCTCGACTAATTATGACCGCTACTAAAGCCAAAGCAAAAACTGCTCCGAAGAAAGAAGCTGCCCCTAAAGCTGCTAAAACTACAGCAAAAAAAGCACCTCTCAAAGAAGCAAAAGTATCAGCTTCTCGCAAGGAGACTCTCAAAATTTCTGTGAAGGCTTTTGAACACCGTGTCGTCGATGAGGCTGTCAAAAAAATCATCAGTGCTGCGAAGGATACAGGTTCACACACTGTCGGACCTATTCCTCTCCCAACAAAGATTGAAAAATTCACTCTCAACCGATCAACATTCGTCAACAAAAATGCTCGTGAACAGTTCGAGATTCGTCGTCACCGACGCCTCCTCCTCATCAATGAGCCCACACCAGAAACACTCGAGACTCTTCAGAAGCTCAATCTCCCTTCAGGAGTTGGTGTTGATATCGCTATCGTAGCTGCTGCCTAATTCTATTACCTCCCTCTTATGCCACGCATCTGTGTCTATACATGAAAAACCACTGGAAGTGGAAACAAAGTCTCTCATTCTGTACGCCGTACAAAACGAAATTTCATGGTCAATCTCTTTTATAAGAAAATCCGTGACCCTCGTGATGGAATAGTCTACCGTCTGAGACTCTCTGCTGCTGCTATCCGCACTATGCGTAAAAAAGGTGTAGTAGCTTTTCTCCAGGACTTTGGTCTCTAGAAAATAATCATAAAAAACGCTCCGAAAGGGGCGTTTTTTCTTGCTCTCAGCGTAAAAACCCTATAATCCCTGTGTGTCCGCGTAGCTCAGTGGAAGAGCAGTAGCCTTCTAAGCTAAAGGTCGATGGTTCGATCCCATCCGCGGACACCATTTATACAAAGAACCTGCCCAGGTGGTGAAATGGTAGACACGCAGGTTTCAGAAGCCTGTTCCGCAAGGTGTGAGGGTTCGAGTCCCTCCTTGGGCACCAAATAAATCAGTTCTGGTTGCTTCCATTTATGTAACAAAAAATAAACCCATCTTTATGGGTTTATTTGTTTTATATATTTGAACTAATCCAGATACCCTCTACGTACAAGAATAAAGGCTATACCAGAAGCGATAAAGAGAGCAAAGAAGATAATCATCTCTGGACCAGTTGGAACTGCAACGCTCTCAGAGAAATCGCCCTGGCCAACATAGGTACCATTTTTACAGACACCACGAACTCGGAAATCTTCGTAGGTTACTTGTTTTGCAGTTGTATCGATATTGATACGGAACTGATTGGTTGTTATTTCATCGATCATCGCGAATTCACCAGAAGCATCTTTTTTGAAAACCTGATAACTGCTCGCATCTTTGAGATTGTCCCATCGGATAATAGAGTGTGTCTCACTTGCTCTGTCGACCCGGATACCACTGACTTTCTCGATAAAACAGGTTGGTGCTGCATCGAGAGCTATTGTGAATGTTTGTTCATCAGAATCAACAGGGGTATCTTTTTTATCCTTATCGAGAGCAATAATAGTTGAATAGTACTCTCCAACTGGAATATTTGGAATATACCAAGTGTACTTATTTTCTTCTTTGATCTCTATTTTTTCATAGGTGATTACTTCTTTTGTATATTTACCTGGCTCTGTGCCATACTTGATTTTGAAGAATCGGATTTGATCGAGATCAGGCTTGAGATCCCATGTAAACTTCACTTTCTTATCCGTGGTAGTTTCTACTTTTACATTTTCAAATTTTGCAGTAATAGTTCTATATTTAGTCATATCCTTTTGTTCTGCCTTGACTCCAAGCTGAGACTCGAGAGACACAGATGCTTTGAATTCTCATTCAAAATCAGATGTTTTGAGGACACCAGTATAGGTTCCAAGTTTTGTTTTGTCTTCGAGAAGTTGTGCACTCTTGTCTCCTGATTTTACTTGTACTACTTTGAGGCCTGGGTCACCAACACCAGTGAAAGTGATACTACTCCCAGCGAAGAACTCATCGCCCTCCTTAATTGTGAGAGAAGTGAGTTTCGGGACTTCTGTATTGAATTTGATAGTGACAGGTGCAGATGTACCAACAACAGCACCAGTTCCATCGAGTACTTCTGCGACGATGAGATTATCACCTGCTTTGAGTTCTCCTATATCAGATGAGAATAATCCATCTTTATCTGTCTGAACAGTTTTTACTTTTGTTCCATTGAGCTTTATATTGATGGAGCTTGTTGGTTTTGAGGTACCACTGACGAGCACGTTTTTTGTTGAAACTGTGGTATTGGTAGTAGGCTCTTTGATGACAACATCGGCTTTTACAGGTGTTGTATCACCTTTTGGTACGGCAGTGACTTCGACTACTTTTTCAATTCCTCCATTTGGACCATCGAGTTCGAATATGACGAGTTCGTATTTTCCAGCTTTCTTAAGTGTGAATCCTTTTTGAAATACGTGCTTTCCTTGATCGTTGAGTGTGAATTGATATTCACCATCTTCGAAGGGGAGAGTGACGTCAGCAGGATTATTGTTGGTGTCGAAGAATATAGTTCCTTCATACTTATCGAGTGTTTTTCCAGCGCCATCAACAGCCTCAACCGTGAGATCAAAGGCTTCATTAACAATCACCTCAGTAGGCGCAGTTATTTTGAAGTCTTTTAGCTCTGCTGCAGCTTGTGCTGATGCTAAAAAGGGTGTAAATTGAACTACAAGAAAGGAGAGAAGTGTGAGAGACGAAAGTAGGCGGTTCATATAGAGCATTTTCTACCCCCTAGATTACCTGATTTGGGTGAGAAATACAATGCTTTTTGCTATAAAGGTACTTGACGAACATAAGTATATGGCGTTGCTAAATCTCGGAGGTGCTCTCAGAGACTTAAATGTCATATTTTTCACGTGTAATGAACTCTATTTATGATATCTAGAGATAATTCGTTATTGTCATGAGTTCTTCCGTAAGTTTCTACTGTTTCTCATGATGCCTGTAAAATGCTCAAATCTATTTCTTTTATTTTTCCTGAAAGTGAAATGCCAGTAAGTCATAAACATCCACTTCAACAAGCAGTTTCTTTTATGATTGTTCCAGCCTCTTTTACCATCACATAAGTGTCTAGCTTTACTATATCACCTTTTGTTTGGAATTGATTTATTCCAATGGCTCATACTTCTAATGTATCTTTAAAAAGATTTAAAAGAGAGTGGGATATGTTATCAAAATTCTGTGTATATTGTTTTAGATAAAAATGTGTTATTCCAGGAAAATCTACTCGATCTAGTTGTTCTCAAATACTGATATTATCTTTACGAAGCAAAAAGGAAGTTTTTGTTGCTCCGTTGGCTAAGGCACCACCTTGGACAAACCTATCGGGGCCTTTTAAATAAATAGTATTATTATTTTTTGTATAAATTTTGTTCAAGAGGAAAAATGAGCAAAGAGTAGCATTTATACAGAGTTCATTTCAGACCATTTCAAGAATGTACTGTTCATTTTCTTTATAGAGGAAGCCTACTTGTTCTATTGCTGGGTATGTTTCAATAATTTTTTCCCCAATAAAATATTTTTGATTAGCATTATTGGGACGATAGCAAACTAATGCTGTCGGGTTACCAGAAGGGTAGAGGAAGTGTATGTTCATAGTAGTTTAGAGGTCAACAAAGCTATTTTTTATAGATTCCAGGGCAGTCAAATTCTTCCTATAGTGTATGTTATTTTTATCAATCACCATATCGAGAGCTGTGACGGGAAAGTTTTCTTGTGAAAATATAAAATACATATCAGCGCAGATGGCAGACATATCGAGTTCTCGACATACATCTAATTCTTCAGAAAATAATTCTCAGTAAGCGTTTATTATTTTTCTTAAGTACTTTGATTGGAAAATTCATCCAAATGAAGTCAGTCAAAAATATCAAACTATGATTATATAGATTAACATTCCAGAAGGTATAATAAAGCCTTTTTCCAGATTTTCTGCTAGAGATGCAGGACTCATTTCTACCATAAATAACTTATCTGCACTTCTGAGCTGTCCTCCATCTCTCAACATCCTCCATCTTTTTCATTTTTTATCCAAATGCCAGAACAAATATGTTCCTGAATCATTTTCTAGAGAAAAACAACACTCAATATTATTAAATTTTTTCTCTATAGAAGTCTGTATATCAATATTACATAATATTTCATGTATAGGATTTATTCAAAAAAGTAATTTTTGGATAATTGAAGAGATAATATCTTCTATATCAAGCTCAAAAACACTCTGCAGTTCACGATTAAAAAGTTCATTCCACCAGGTATAATTCAGTAGGGTAATTTGTTCAGAATATTTTCGCTCTAAGAGAGGCTTGTTATTGAGAACATTCTTTTCTAAAAAGGTATAAATGCTGGCGTATTCTGTATCACTAATAAGCTGGTCTCTTTTGTATTGTGATATCCTGCTCAAGGCGTTTTGGTCTATATCCTTGATTGTAAATCAAGGAGTTCAATATACGGGCGACATGCGATTGCTCGCACCGAAAAATGGGATATGAAGATAAGTCTCTCATTTTTTATTGCCATGAAATACAAGCCCTCGAGGATATGATGAATTTCACAAACTTACCTGACTAACATTAAGATTGATGATAGGAGCATTCTCAGTCATACTTCTGAGTATTGTCGCATGGAAAAAAAATGGGTGACCTATTGGTCAATGATGACCAGCGGTTGATACACAAAAATTATTTTCCAGTCATGTCGCTAATCCATGAACCATTTCTGAGGTGAATCTCTGAGATGCATAATCCTTGATAAAATCTATGAATTCTTTTTTTCTCTGGACTTGGATTTTTGTAAACAGTTGATTTCTTTTGAATCTTTTCTCAGCATAGAGTGATAAGCTGTCACGTAAAGATGCATCTTTTTCTAGATATTCTAGCAATTTTTCTGAAGTGTTATGATCGCTCATAAAAGTGGGCAAATACTATTGTAAGACCTATTTTTTGCAAATTATTATATCTTTGACGACTATCGGTGGTTTTTCAAGGGGCATTTTTTGGATTTCACATTCAAAGGGTCTATACTCATCAGTATGACCCCTCTTACCCCCCTCGATGTCCTTATCATCGTTTCTACTATTGTTATCGCTGGTGTAGGTGTGTACCTCATTGTGATACTACGCCGTTTTGCTCATATGTCTCGCGTGGCTGATAGATTTGCCCAGACCATCGAAAAATTTCAAGATGCATTTGCGATTATTGATCGCATCCCAACGGAGATGATTCGTCGTGTTACAGATCACTTACCTCGTAAAAAATAACCTTTTTTCTATGAAACCATTTGCTCAATTTGTCGGATTTGTCCTCATCATCATTGGTGGGTTCTGGGTTGGTATGCAGTGGGGAGCTGTTCGTCCAGCGAAAACAAATTTGAACCCCATTATTCCAGAGATGCCGACAAAAACTCCTATCGTACCCGTTATTGTTCCAGCTGAAGAGGTAGCTCCTACACCTACAGAGGAAAAGCCACAGGAAGAAGTGGTAGCACCTGTTACAACAAATACGACGGTTGATCCAAATCTTCCAAAAAATAAAACAGACAAAGTCGTGCGATATGATAGTTCTCGCTTCAAGTATGGCTTTGAGATGCCTGCAAATGTGTATTTTTCTGCTTTCAATGGTGAGGCAGGAGCTGTTCATACAGTCGGTATTGCCAAAGAAGACCCAGAGACGCTTGCAGATGCCGCAGTACGTATCTATTTCTATGGTAAAAAGGTTGTACCTGAACTTCAAAATGCATCAAATGGTAGAGTAGTTGATCCAGCAGGTACATTTATTTACCTTCTTCTCAATAATGAATATTCAGTAAAAATTGAAGCCCTCAATATCAATCATCCAGTAGTCCAAAAAGTCATCGAAACTATCCAGATAAACGTCTAAATAAATATCTTTTAAAAAAGCTCCCGATAAAGGGAGCTTTTTTATTTTATTACTTTATCCAATTTTATTTCTGAGCCAGATGGTAAGAGGATTACAGACGTATTTGACTACTACGAGGCTCACGATGATACCCAGGACAGTCATCTGCCCGAAGCCTTTTACGAGACTCACGCCCATCCACCAGAGAACCAAACCAACGAGGAGGCCAGTGAGGTTACTGTCCCATACTGCTGCCCATGCTTCTTGGAAACCGAGTTTGAGGGATGTTTTCATGTCCTTCCCGTGATCGAGGAAGTCACGGACTCGTTCGAGAAGGAGGATATTACTATCGATAGCTATACCGATAGAGAGAACTATACCAGCAACACCTGAGAGTGTCAGCGTGACACCCATGAGTCTCACGAGTCCGAGGAGGACGACGATATAGATGATGAGTGATGCGCCTGCCACGATACCAGAGAGACCATATCTCCAAAGAAGGAAAGCACAGATAATAATGAGACCAATGAGGCCACTCACGATGAGTTGATTGAGAGAAGTTTTCCCGAGGTTTGGGCCGATTGTTTGTTCACTGTGTTCGTAAATTCCGACAGGAACGATACCTTCATTGATGTTTTTGCTGAGGTTTGTTGCCCACGCTTTACTATCTGGTTCTCAACCAGGAGTGATAATCGCATTCCCATCGATACGGCCAGAGACATTTGGAGCAGTAAGAAGCTGGTTACCAAGGAAAATAGCGATGGCATTACCAGCATTTCTCTCAGTGATATCTCCAAACATTTTTTGACCTTCACTGTCGAAAACAAGACTGACCACATATTGACCGGTAGTTGGATCCGGAGTCGGAATGGTGTTGATGAGATGTTCTTCATCGAGTGTGTCACCATTGGTACCAAGAGCAGGTCGGAATCGGAGAGGTTCGCTATCGACGAAAAGCATTTTTGCCTGAACTGGGCTTGTTTCAGAAAGTGCTTTACTGTCGAGTGCTTCTATAGATACAAAGCCTATACCTTTTCGTGTACCAAGAGTCACCCCGTCTATTTTGCCGCTAAATGTTTTTTGTTCTCAGATGATAGCATCAACAGGAAACAGAGTTTTGAGATCAGTGAGAGTGATGTCTGCCTTGCCTATCAGTGCCTGTATTTCTGTACTCTTGAGTGAAAATACATTTTCATAGCTATCCGCTATTTTTTGGCCCCATGCATCAAAGGGGATATTTTTACTGTTAAAAGATGCCGCAATAGCACTATTGACTGTGCCTCTTTTCTTGAGTAAATCCTGAAATTCGTTTTCTGGGCGTGGCTCTTTGAATTGTATCTTGATAACCTGGCCAATAACTGATTTTGCCTCTGTGATAAATTCAGCATCCTTTCTTCGTCTCTCCACGGGGTCGAGTTTATCATGGCTGCTCGGAGTTGGTATCTGTACTATGATGTGAGTTTCATCACCATAAAATGCTGTGTTCAGAGTCGGCTCTGTTGTTCCAACACGTCGTACTCGACCATCGAGGATAGTTTTCATATCCTCAATAATTTGTGTTTTTCTCTCCGGTGTGAGGTCAGGAGTGTTGCTGAAATCAACCAGATAGTCGATTTCGACACCTCCGTGGAGATCGAGACCGAGCTTATAGCCCCCCAATTTACTATCGAGCAGAGGAAGTCCTATGCTTGACCAGGGAATAGCAGCCCAGGTAAAAATCAAAATAACTAAGGTAATGAGAACTTTTTTCATAGTTGAAGAGGTTATATTTATATGTTGGTGCCTTCGAGATCGAGAGCGGCGAGGTCAGCAGAGGTGTCTGATGAGCGTGAGGGTGTTGCTGTCTTTGTTTCTCCGAGTGGAGCGACTCATTCACGGAGCATGATGTGGAGCTCACGTCCTTTTTCACCATCGATGCTTTTTGTCGCTATATCAGGATATTTTTCACTGATGTAGGCGTGCACGAGCTTTCTCTCATAGCCAGATAATTCGTAGATAACCTGATCAATTCCATTTTTGCGAGCGAGCTCTACTTTTCTATCTACGATTGCCATGAGTCTTTTTTGTTTTTCTGCCAAATAGTCATTGATTTCGAGGTGGATGATGCAGTGAGTGCCTGTCATTTTCTCGGTCATTTGTATAAGGAGAGACTGAGTTTCCTCGAGCGTTCTCCCATGAGGACCTATCAGAAGAGGGGAATCGGTAGATGAAATCTTCACAGTGTAGATATGATTTTCTGCATCTTGTGTTGTTATCTCAAGACTAGAAAATTCTATACCCAAAGATTCAAAAAATCACTGTGCGAGAGAGGTGAGGGAAGATGTGATATCCATAAATAGAAATTAGTGATGAGCAGCGTGTGAAGAATGATGTCCTGTTGCATGGTGGCTATTATTATGTCCGAGATTTTCTCGGAAGACAGAATACCAGAGACTTTCAACGAATAATTCTATAACAGAATTCATCGCGGAGACTATAATCAAAAAAACCAAATATACCAGACCTATCATAAATAAAACGCCCTGTAAAAACACCGGTCCTAATCCGAGCGCTACGAGCCAGCTCATGATAAAGGGAAGGGTGAAAATACCGAAGAGTAAAATAATTTCACGTATATAGACGAGTATGAGAGAGAGAAAGATGCGGAGCGTAACGCCTATATTCTCGAGCGTCATCGTGAGGGAAAGTCCGAGAGATTCAAAGACGCCTTTATTTTCAGCTATGATATAGTAGCGGGCGTATTCAAAGATAAAACGAGTCAGTGTGAGTCCAATGAGAAAAATCACCGCGATGATACTGATGAGCGTCCAATTACCATCGAGGAAGCGGTACCCCCAGAAGAATATATAGAGAATATAGACAGGCTTTGACCAAAAGAGAAGCGAATGATATTCAGCGAGTTTGACTGATTTTCTCCAACCAAACGTAAATGCCGCCATGCTTCTATACTGACGCTCGTCTTTATTATTGTAGGCACGGATGAGATAGATGAGGCCAGCGTTAAATATATTTTTGATGAGAAAATTGACCAAAAAATAAAACACCCCAACTACTAACAAGCTCGATATCAGAGTTACTCAGTGCTCACCCATCATGGTTGTAGCGATTTTCCTCAGCCACGTAAAAAACTCCGATGTCTGATGCATCACATCGAGCCACACATATCCTATTTGATATATGAGCGTGCCTGAGAGTATAAGTGTGTCGAGAAGAGAGCCCCAAAAATTAAATCGACGTATTTTTTGTCCGTTGAGTGTGATTTTCCAGGCCTCTGTAAGATGATTATGTAGTGAAGAAGAGTGCATTTTTCAGCCATTCAAAAAATCAGAGAATACTCTTCGGTTCGCTCGAGCGCTTGAAACCTTCTTTGAAATAGCCACGAGAAAGTATATCTATGAGCATTTCTCGGCCAGCCATAAATTCAGGGATTTTGAGACCAAGTATAGTCTCCTTTGTTTTGATAAATTCATAAGGAGATCCAAACGTAAATATGATGGATTCACGTTCCATGATCTTTTGGATATTGATCTGTATATCACGGAGTTTGTCAGGAGCATTATAGTACAGACGATCAGTGAGACGAGTGACGAGTGTGTCGAGCATCGTATCTTTGAGGCGAGGTATATTGTAGCCAGTTTTTATCTGATTCGAATGGAGAAAAGGGGAGACGTTATAATAGAAGAGCCCGAGATGCACACCGCTAAAGACAATATCATAGGCAAAATTTGGATCAGCGAGGTTTTTCTTGATATCCACGAGAGATAATTCCTGAACCTGGACGTCAGTACCAAATTCACGGAGCTTGTCAGCCGCTGCTGTTGCAAGTCTTGAGAGATAGGCATTATCTGATTGTACGACTATACGGAACGTGAGAAGCTTTCCGTCACGGTTATAGAGCTTCTTTGGGTCGAGGTCTTTTGGTGCGACGACGGGTGGTGGGGTCGGTGCGTTGGCAAGTTCCCATTCTGATTTCATCTTATCAAGAGCAGTAGCATCAGTAGAATGGTAAATAGTGACTGATTCTTCAGCTATGATTTTTGTTCCAGCATAAAATGAGACACGATAGGCGTTTTGTCCAGTTGTGAGGTTACCGAACTCTTTTTTAGTCGTGTATGAAAAAGTACGTTTATGGGCAGAAAAATTCCGAAGAGTATAATCATTTACTATGACTTTTGTCGTTCCAGCCGGTGCTGTACCCTGAACATCAAATGTCGCATTGCCGACAAAAAGAGGAGAGACATTTCCCGGAGCAGTGATATATTTGAGGGCTTTTTTAGCTGCTGATTGAGGTTTATTCTCAGGCGCCTGAAAAGTCCCACCAAAACTGTATCCAAGAGCGAATACTGTCTGAAAAAACGCGTTATCAGTCGAAGCACGAGCAGAATTAGGGATATCGCCTAAAAATATATTTTCCTCTGGCATGATGGTGTCATCTTTTGCATCTATATGTGCCAATACATCACTAAAAATACTTTTTCGAAGAGAAGTGGGGAGAGTTGTCGCATTCATGAAAGCGCCATAGAACACTGGTCGGATGTATTTGTGTTCTGGAGCATTCTTTGTCTCGCTGTGGTCATCAGTGAGCAATACATCAGGATTGATAGCATCATAAATCTCATCGTTTGTTGTTCCAAAACCAAAACGAACCTGATCAAAAAAGAATGGTCTATTGGTATGTGTATAGTAGGGATTTCTACCGAGGAAAATAGTCTCTTTTTTCTCCTCCTTTGTTGTATAGATGTAGGGACCACTAAAAGAAAGTGTCGGATTGAGAGAGCCGTCCCAGCCCTCTACTATGTCTTTTTTGCGGATAATAGGGAGAAAAAGTGTCTGAATAGTAGTAGCGTCTCGAGTCTTGAATCGGAAGACGATATCTCCTGTATCTTCAGAGACTTCCACGAGGTTAAGTTGAGATTTTGTGTATTCATTGGTAGCTTTTTCTCTGAAAAATGCATACGTAGCGATGATATCTTCTGTTGAGAGGCTGGTTCCGTCATTCCAGAGGGCATTTTGATTGAGTGTACAACGAACAGCAGGGAATGTATCTATGTCACAGTTTGCTAAATCTGCGACTATTTTCTTGTCCATTGGTGAAAAACGGACGAGTCCACGGTAGATGAATCGCAGAACAGTATCGTTGGGGTCATTTTCGATTTTTGTATCAAAATTGAGCACATTGAGAGCGGGAGTTTCGCCCATCATGCCGACATTAATCGTACCACCTGGAAGTGGGTATTTCTCAGCATCGTGATAGAAATAGAGGAACACAATATGTGCTGCCAAAAGAAGACAAAAAAACCCCACGAGGAATAGGAGGTATTTTTTTATTTCAGAATAAATACTCATAGGGTGAAAAAAAGGAGTATCTTAGGATAAAAACGAAGCGATACATCCAGCAACAAACACAATTCCCACAATAATTGTAGCAATATGGAGTGTTTTCGCTGGCCCACGACGCTCAATAGGTGCCTGTAGAGTGCTGTTTGTAGCGACATTGAGACCACCATCACGGACCTGCAGGAGGACGAGAACGATGAGGATTACTGCGGAAATCAGAATAACGAGAGTCATAGGGAAAATTTATAGACCCCGAGAGTGTAGCGAAAAGGCATTTTTTTGCAATCATTTTTTTGCAATCTACGCATGAATATGGCAATATAGTCCTATGAAGCGAATATTATTCATACTTTTCTCATATTTGAGCCTCCAATCAGTAGTCCAGGCTTTTACCTGAGATATAGGTAAAACCAGCTACACATTTGATGTTGACAGTATATTTCCAAGTCCACAAAAGGCCCCAGGAGATAATGGTGTTGATAATGTGATTGATTATATTGTGGCGATGATACCACTACTCACAACCTTGATGGCTGTGTGAGCGGTCATCATGGTTATATTTGGAGGATTTCAGATGGTGATCGGTGGTGCCAACTCCGAACAAACAGAAAAAGGAAAAAGTATCATCAAGGATGCTCTTATGGGCCTCTTGTTTGGGCTCCTCGCTTATGTTATAATTACTACTCTATGAAATATATTGGATATCTAATACTTGCCTATTCTCTTTCTCTCCATGCTGATGGGCTCGAAACTATATTCGACAGCAGTCATGGGTTACCAGGAGAGAGTATTGAGCCCGGTGCTGGCGAGGCTGGAGTTACGAAATTTTTCTCCGGAGTTGTCTCTCTCATGCAGGACGTCACAGCTATCGTGAGCGTGCTCGGTATCTGTATCGTCGGCATTATGTACATCATGTCTCGAGGGGATGAAGAAAAAACCGAAAGTGCCAAAAAATATATGATAGCTATCCTCATAGGTTTGGTGCTCGCACTCAGTGCGTGGGCAATCATCTCTATGGTCGATTTGATACCTACTACTATACAATTCTAAAATATATGTACAAAAAACTTATCATCGCTTGTCTCTCTTTCGTATCACTGATGTCATTTGGACAAACAGGCCTTCAGGGGGATTTGGTTGACTCAGTTGAAGAGCTCATACCGACCGTCCAGAGCAACAATGAAATCGATTACGTGAATGTAGCTCGAGAAGTTCAGTTTTGGATTTTTGTCTTTGTGGGCATCATCGCGGTAGCCTATATCATCTATATTGGTGCAAAGCTTCTCTGGGCACCAGGAAATATGGAGGAAATGACCTCTGCTATAAAATCAATTGTTTATATTGTGATAGGGCTTGCTCTCATACCATTTGCATACTTTATTGTTCAGCTCATCGTTAATATTCGTTTATGATAAAAATACTTCAATTCCTTCTTCTCACCACGACGATAGTAGCTTCTGGCCTTCTGGTTTCTCAGCAAACATTTGCAGCGGATTGTGAATTTGGCGCTGGTGATATCCGTGAGGAGTTCAAAAACTGTAATCCAAGTATCGGAGTAAAACCAAGTGGCGATATAGATCTCCAGGTGACAGAAGCAAATTCTGATTTTCGAACGATTACCGCTACTATCATCCGACGTGTTCAGATTATTACCAGTGTCATCGCCATAGGCGTTATAGTCTGGATTGGTTTGATTATGGTTCTACCAGTGAGTGCTGAAGCAAAAGAAAGTGCAAAATCAAAAGTTCTCTCAGTCGTACTGGGGTTCCTCGTGATGATTGCAGCGACAATTATCGTCAATGGCCTTATAAATCTCCTCTATGAAGTTTTTCAATAAATCATCATTTTTAGGGGTTTTTCTCCTTATTTTCTCTCTGACACTGGTCATCCTCGGCACAGTGCAAGCGATTTTCTGAACTCTTCGGTGGTATAATCAGAGTGAACAAACCCACGAAACTCTCCAGAAATATCCAGTCTATAGCGCCTCAGAACAACCAGGACAAACCTGAGTGATACGTGTATTTATAGCGCCAAAGCCGACCACAACAGAATCAAGTGTCTATGTGTTTCTCCAAAATACTGCTTCTGAACGACAGACAGCGCTCACTACTGTGACTCCTGAAAAAGCACAGAGTATCAATCAAAAAGTACAAGAAGCCATCGAAATAAGTAATGCACCAGTAGTTTCAGAAGAAGTACCAGAAGCATTCGAATCTCCAGTACAGGTGAAAATAGCACCAGAATCTGCTGGAATGCCTCAAGGGTATGGGTCTACGATTGATACAGTATTGGCTGGTACATACTTCCGCGATATACTCTGGAGCTTCCCACTCACGGTCGATATCAATCGTACAAGTCCTCGTGGGCAGATGAGCAACGAATCTGTCACACTTTCTGGGCGCATCAAATCTGTCTCAGAAATGGCAAAAGTGCTCGTTCATGAGCTCGGGCACATGGTTGATATTTACTACTTACGAAGCCGGGGGACAAAAGCAGATCCTTCAAAGACGTTTTATACGATTTCATGGACTGAACCCACAGTACTCCGTTCTGGCATGAGTGGTAGTTCATTTGTATCTGGGTATGCTGCTACAAACCAATATGAGGACTTCGCAGAAGCATTTACCATGTATGTATTTCACAATACTGCATTTCTGGAAAAAACTAAAAACTCTCCAGCACTGGAACAGAAATACAACTTTTTGAGAGATAGTGTTTTTGGGAGTTATTTTATCGGAACGAACTACGAACAAAGCCCTGTGCCATCAAGCCTCTGGGATGTTACAAAGATTGTTATCAAAACCAATGCCCTGAGCGATATCTTCGTACAACTCCAGAAAGCCCTCAAAGTACTTTCTTAATTAGTTCTCATAGATACGAGCGAGATTTCTCGCGCATTCTGCTTCTTCTCGGGCACAGGTATAGACCCGACCAGGTACACGCATATCTATATAGGTTTGTCGTTTGGTGTTGATTTGTTCCCCATTGAGCATACCTATAAGCGTCTTCATCTCGCCTATACCACCACTGAGGCTCAAGATAAAGAGTGTATCATCGCTCACTATGTGGAGTTCTTTTTCTTGATCATAAAACTTGAGGGCGTTGATGGGATATTTTGGGAGATTTTTTATCCAGAGCTGGAGCACTTCTCGCATGACCTGCATGTCTTCGATCATAATGGGGGTATTTTTCCCGAGATTTGGATCTGAGACGAGGTGGTGTATTTGGAGGGCAGGGGCTTCTACCTCAGGTATATCGCTGATGAGTTGACCATTTTCAGTGAGGAGGAAAATTTCTTCTCCGATATAGGCACGATACGATGGGGCAAATGATGTGACTGTGATTCTGAGTCCATCAGGAAGAAGTACTGTTTTTTCGACAGAGGCGATGTGTCGTATATTTTGAGAGAGATTTTGAAATACTTCACGCGTAGAAATCGAAAATACGTTTTTCCCTGCAAAATCCCCGAGAATGGAATGGATAGCATTTCTGTCAAACACTGGCTCAGGACGGAGGACTATATCTATTTTATCTGGATTGAGCTGAAACACTGGCGTCGCAAAAAGCGCAAAAAAGAGCAGAGCACCAATACCAGTAAAAAAAACCCATCCTACTGTCCGAAAGTAACTACGAAATCACTCAAGTCCTTCGCTCACAACAGTAGTCCATGATTTTTTATTTTTTCGAGATTTTACGAGGTTATCATCTCTCGTTTCTATCAATTTGGTTGATATTTTCCAGAGAGGACCTTCTGTAGTCTTCTTTTTTTTGAACGGGATTTGTATCTTTGGGAGAGAAAACTTTTTCACCGCGACATAATATAAAAAAGACCCAAGAATACAAAATTCGTCTTTTATTTGAGTCGAGCAAAGATGGGTATATCTTCGCGAGAAAGAAAACTTTTTATTTTTTTCCCTTCAAAATGACAATGATCAGGGTCTATATTGACGTATACCGCATCTTCACTATCGAGATCAAAAGGGATACCTTCTTTGAGAGCTTTTTCTACCTTTTGTGCTGTTCTAGGTGAGATCATGATATTTTTTGGCCAAAAATCCACTCGAGCTATGATACCGAGTTTTTCTGAAAGGATTTTTTCTATAGGATCAATAATTTCTATCTGACAACGCTCCTCACCGTCGTTATATTTTTCTGCTACGTCGCGCAGATTTTCACCGTCCACATGGTATTGGTGTATTTTGTTTCTCCGTTTAGCACCGCTTGGCTGCCCAAGTACATCAATAGAGTGGATATATTCTGGTATGATACCTTCTTGCCTTCCTTTTTGTATGAGGAGATGTGAGAGTCTTTTTTTACTCCAGTCAAACATGATTGTTCGAGTGCTTTCATCGTTTTTTGGCGTTCGGGCTCAGATAGTCTTACCTACGACTTTGCTGATTTCCTGAGTTACCTCATAAATCCCATTTCCGCCTTGATTGGTTTTATGTGGGATTTGTGGAGCTGTTTCCATAGATATATTACAATGTTTTTACAACATTTTTGAGAAGTATCTCACGATCAGCAGGGAACTTCATATTTTCGAGAAGTGCTACGACTGACGCAAAAATCTGGTACTGACCACCATCATAGACGAAACTATTACCAGTGAATTGCATAGGGTCAAATTGTGAAAACATCCCTTTGAATGGGGTGTTTTTTGGGACAACAGGGATGATACCTGCGAGGATGCATGCAGTGATACGAGCAGGGCTCGTGTGACTATCAGAAACGAGAAAATCACATCCTTCTAGAAATTCATGATCAAAATCATGAACACTCTTGATAAGAGTACTTTTACTGGTAGTTTTGCCAGTAATAAAGACTGCTACACCGAGATCGGCGAGGCCCTGAATGACAAAATCACGAGTTTTACTATCGTGGAGATCAATACAGGAGACATATCGAGTGGTCTTCGGGAGCTTATATTTCCCGAGGAGTTCTTTCTTTGCGTTATTTTTGCGAGTAATGACACGCTCATTGCGATCATCTGAGTAGTTGTTGGATGGCATATAGGTACATCCTAGCATGTATTTTTCACGGGTGCAAAATATTTGAGGGGTCTACACGCTTGACAGACCAGCACTTTGAGCCCATTTTAGACTATTCTGGTTCCTTGAATCCTTTTTGCCGTATTTCTGATGCGAGTTCTGTGCCGCCACGACGAGCAATAACGCCTTTATCCATCACAACAACTTGATCAACTGTGAAGCTCTCAAGTATTTCGAAATAGTGAGTAATAATAATAATGCTTGTATCTGGACCACTACACTCAGCGAGCATCTTTGCAACGAGTTTAAATGCATCGAGATCGAGACCAGAGTCTATTTCATCGAGGATAATATACGTCGGTTTCAGGAGTTTGAGTTGGAGTACTTCGAGTTTTCGCTTTTCACCACCAGAAAATCCGACATTGAGATCACGCTCCATAAATGAGTCAGGGATGTCACAACTCGCGAGAATAGGCTTCAAGAAGCGAGAAAAGAGCATAGGTGAGAGCGCGTTCGTGCCAGGTGCGATGCGTGGGAGGTGGAGATTGTAGATAGTTCTGAGGTATTCACTTACTTTGATACCTTTTATTTCTGTCACATTCTGAAATGAGAGAAAAATCCCTTTCAGAGAACGCTCTTCTGGAGGCATGGTGAGGAGATCTTCGCCATCGAGAGCAATAGTTCATTCTGTGACTTCATAGGCAGGATTGCCCATGATGATGCTGGCAAGAGAAGACTTCCCAGAGCCATTTTTCCCAAGGATACAGGTATTTTTTCCTTTCTCGAAAGTAACGGCGATACCGTGAAGTATCTCAGTGTCAGCGACTTTTGCATGGAGATTTTTGATTTCAATCATACTAACCAATAACTGCCTTAAGGGCTATCTTTGTCCATTCTTCCCAGATAGTATCAGGGTTTTTCATCATCTCATGGAGTTCATCTGGTGTATAAAAACCTTCATTCACGACTTCTTCACTGCCAGTGGCTGTGAGAGAATCGGTTGTGATGACATAGAGGACTCCGATATGGACCTTACTGACCTCATCCTTTTCGCTATTGATGTAGCCGATTGGATCGACTGAGAGGATTCTTCCGTGCAGTGTGATTTCTTCTTCGAGCTCACGAATCAGGGAATCAGCGAGGATATCACCTGTTTCATCTTCTTTTTCGATATGACCACCGATACCACACGCCCATTTACCAGCGAGACGTGTCTCGTGTGCTTCTGTACGCTTATCTCCACGCTGATAGGCAAATATTTTTCCTTCTGTATTGCGAATCACTGCATACGAAATAGGCTGTTTCATAGTGAAATCCATCTCAGCATCACCTCGGCGAGTGTAGGTGTAGTTTTCGAGAATCACCTTGCGGAGATCATTTTCTGCATGGGGAATAAAACCCTCGGGGTGAGACCCGGTAGGGAAGAGTACTGCATTTGGCACAGTTACAATCATGATGTCGAATTTGTTCATAGGAGGAGTATATTTTTTCTTAATTAAAAACAAACTAAAACTCAATATCTTGATCAATAGGGAAACCCTGTTTCTGGAGCATTTTTCTCAGATATCGTCATTCTAGCTCCGCACCGATAAATTGCATATGGTAGTGTTTGATGCTTTTTGTCACTGTTCCGTGTGTCTCTCGGCAAAATGAGAAATAGGTCTTGTCTCAGAAAAACTTTTTTACTTCTTCGTGTACTTGTTTGAGCTCTGCGACTTCTTCTTCTGTGAACTCTACGAAAAATTCCTTATGGGCTTTTGGTACGGCCATGATATGTTGGTCATTGCCAGTGTAGGGGTATTTATTGTAGACCATCATCCAATATTTCCCTTCCCAGATAATCATATCTTGATGCTCTTCTGCAGAGCAAAAAGGACACTCGTGAGCCTCGAGGAGCTCTCGCCCATCGAGAAATTTATGATAGTCTTGTCGTGTACCGAGTTGAACCATGGTGAAAATGTGAATTAGATACCCAATAATCTCTTCAAATCAATTTCTTCGAGGTCGTCGATTTTCTCTACAAATGTATCATCGTGGCTAACCATGATAATACCACCTTCGTATTCGTTGAGTGCTTCAGCGATGACGGGGAGATGACGGAAATTGATATGATTCGTTGGCTCATCGAGGATGAGGAGATGTGGCTTCTGGAGGACAAATCGAGCGTAGCAGAGGAGGCCTTTCTGGCCTTCTGAGAGTGCATAGACTGGATTTTTTATGAGGTCGCCGATGAGGAGAAATTGTGAGGCGACTTTGTAGACGTCTTGATCAGTACATTCGCTTGTCGCAGAGTGAAGGGAATCCCAGACGGTCATATTCATATCCAGGGCATCAAAATCTTGGCTGTAATAACCAATAGATACTTCTGGCGTGATAACAGCATCTTCATCTTCACCGCTGGTGAGACGCTTCAGGAGTGTTGATTTACCGATACCATTTGGTCATTTGAGTATATATCGCTGACGTTTTTTCACGGTGAGAGAAAATGGCACATGGACGACATCGTGGGTCAGGGGACTCATCAGGCTGAGGCTGTTTATCTGGACGATTGGTCCGATAAGATTTGGGAATTCTATGGTGAACGCAGGAATAGTTTTGTCGTCTTTTCGTACTGCGACTTTATTTTCTTCTGCTTCGGCGACATCATCCCGCATTTTACTCGCGAGTTTACGCATCTTACCTCCTTTATTACTAAAAAAGTTGATTTTATCCTTTGAATCCTGGATTTCCTTTTCCATTCGGGCATTCTGCTGGCGTTCTTTTTCTATTTGTGCAGCGATTTGTTCGACCACATCATAGTAGTTTCCCCAGTATTGTTCGACGGTTTGGCGTTGGACATTGAGATAGAGGACACCATCAGTAAACATATTGAGAAAGTCGGCATCATGTGAAATAACGACAACGGTTTTTTCGTAGGCAAGAATGAAATTGATGAGATGACTAATGCCTGCTGTATCGAGATTATTCGTCGGTTCATCGAGGAGAAGAATATCTGGTTCCTGGATGAGTCCGTGAGCGAGGAGGAGGCGAGCCTGCTGACCACCAGAAAAATGTTTGAGTGTTTTATCAAGGGGCGCAACGAGGTTCACCTCATTGAGAACGTCAGCGATTTTTCTCTCGAGTTTATTGTCTGGGTTTTTAAAGGCTGTAGCGAAATATTCCTTGACCGTCAGATGCATCTGATCACGAGGAATAACCTGTCGTGCTATCGCGACTGTTTTTCCTGGCACGAGATTCATCTTTCCTGACTGGAGCTTGAGTTCGCCCATGATGAGTTTAAACATCGTCGATTTACCAGCACCGTTCTGACCCATGATGGTAATCTTGGTATTTTCACGGATAGAAAAGCTTGCTTCATTCAAAATGACGCGCTTGCCGTCATTGAAGGCAAAACTAGCTTTATCGAAACTGAGTATAACAGGAGAGGCGTAGGACATGCGGAGAGTATAGGAAAAATATAAAATATTCAATGTACATTGTTTCCGTCATCCTCGGGCAAGTTTTTTCATTGTGAAACAGGGAAAAATGGGAGATACTCCTGAATGGAGTATCGAGTACGGGGATCCAGGTTAATAGCAGAGTCATTTTTGTACTTTTTTCAGAAAAAGTACGCAAAACTGCCGAGAGCAAATAAACTCGCTTTCCACCTCAGCAACTTCCATTCTGTATTCACGACGCTCAGACAGTATTTGCTCTCGGACTCTCGTTTCCAAGTTCTTCTAGGTGATTTGCTTTATTGACTTGATAATTCCTGCCACATCAAATCCACACTCAGCGTAGAGCTCGGCAGGAGTTCCGTGGTGGATATATTTGTCAGGTATCCCTAGACGAATGACCTTCGCAGAATAATTATTATCTGCCATGAATTCGAGTATGGCTGAACCCATACCACCCATGACGCAGCCGTCTTCGATGGTGATTATTTTTTTGAATTTCTGAAAAATAGTGTGCAGGAGTTTCTCATCGAGTGGCTTCACAAAACGCATATCATAGTGAGCCGGCTTTATACCTTCTTTTTCGAGTTCAGAGAGGGCCTTTTGGGCAAAATTTCCAGGATGACCAATCGAGAGTATCGCCACATCCTCACCTTCAGTGATACATCGACCAGTTCCGACTTCGATGAGTTCAAACGGAGTTCTCCAATCAACCATCACACCATTCCCTCGGGGATACCGCATCGAAAATGGTCCCATATTATCCTGCTGAGCGGTATACATGAGATTGCGAAGCTCTGATTCATTCATGGGTGCCGAGACTATCATATTTGGTATACAGCGCATGTAGGCCAGATCATAGGCTCCATGATGGGTTGCCCCATCTGCTCCGACGAAGCCTCCTCGGTCGAGGCAAAAAATCACATTGAGGTTTTGTATTGCGACATCATGGATGACCTGATCGTAGGCTCTCTGCATAAACGACGAATAGATATTACAAAATGGAATCATGCCTTGTGTTGCGAGACCAGCTGAAAAAGTCACTGCGTGTTGCTCTGCAATACCGACATCAAAGGCTCGCTCAGGCATAGCCTTCATCATGATATTGAGTGAAGAGCCTGACGGCATCGCAGGGGTGATGCCCATGATTTTCGGATTTTTCTCGGCGAGTTCGACGATAGTGTGTCCGAAAACATCCTGATATTTTGGTGGCTGAGGAGTGGTCGGAGTGGTTTTTAAAATCTCGCCCGTTTCTTTGTTAAAAATCCCAGGAGCGTGCCAGGTTGTCTCATTGCCTTCTTCGGAATACTTATAGCCTTTGCCTTTTTTCGTGAGGACATGCAGGAGTTTCGGTCCTGGTATATCCTTCAAGTCTCTGAGAGTCTTTGCGAGTCCTACCACATCATGACCATCAACTGGTCAGAAATAGCGAAAGTGGAGGGATTCAAAGAGGTTGCTGTTCTTCATGAGTATTCACTTGAGACCTTGTTCAGTGTGTTCGAGAAATTCTTTTGTCACATTTCAGAGCTTGCCGACTTTACTAAACAAATCGCGGATTTCATCACGCACAAAATTGAACGTATGAGAAGTAGTGATTTTTGTGAAATAATCACGCAGTGCGCCGACATTTGGGTCGATACTCATATTGTTATCGTTGAGTATCACGAGGATGTTGGCATTTTGAGAGCCGGCATTATGGAGTCCTTCAAATGCGAGACCTGCTGTCATAGATCCGTCGCCAATCACTGCTACATGCTGTCTGTCTGTTTCGCCTTTTTGTTGACTCGCGATAGCCATACCGAGCGCTGCTGAAATCGAGGTGGATGAGTGCCCAACGCCAAATGTGTCATATTCACTCTCACTTCTTTTCGGAAAGCCAGAAATACCTCACTTTGTTCTATTGGTATGGAATACTTCACGTCGACCAGTCAATATTTTGTGACCATAAGCCTGATGTCCTACGTCCCAAATGAGCTGATCATCGGGGGTATTGAAGATATAGTGTAGTGCGACTGTGAGCTCGACAACGCCTAAGCTCGCCCCAAAGTGACTATTGCCAATTTCTGAGATAACATCGATGATATATTGTCTGACTTCTGCGGATATCTGAGGGGGGTCTTCGAGTGTGAATTTCTCACGCATGTCGTGAGGGAATTGAATCTGTGAGAGGAGGGGGCCAGCTTGATACGTGCTCATAAAATAATTTCGTAAATTATCAGCATTTTTACCCCAATGCAAACGCATCTCTTTGACTCCAGGTATATTTGCCCCTGAACAATATTTTCTCAGTTTCGGAGATGTTATATTGTACCAGAAAGAGTAGTTTGAACTATTTCTGTCCTATAAGTTCGTAGCCTACAACTTTTTTTCTCCAGAGTCATGTTGTTTTGTTCTTGACTGCAAAGCCACAGTTCTCAAGAGTGAAGCCGGTATCTTTCAGAACAGCTTCTAGATTTTTTATAAACTCTTCTTTTGTTGCCACAGGATTCTTTGATTGTAATTCTTGGTGTTCTGTTCTGATAAGAATTTTTGCAAGGGTTTTTGCTTCCTCTTTCGCTTCAGAAAAAGTAATATTTGGTTTTTTTGGATTTTGGCGGAGATTATTTCAGGTTGATTTGATAGCATCAGAGAAATATGTTTCTGGAACTCCACTTTGGTGTAATTTTTCTGCATTTTTTATACTTTCTGCAAGTCTCGTAAGTCCTTGGTAGGGTCACACATTTCTATCCATTGGTCCTACTACTCCATTCTGAGAATTTTCTATATATTTCTGGGCATTTATCAAGCTTGTCACAGCATGAAGGGGTTGAAACATTGTATCGAGCTTCTCTCGTAAAGGTGTAAAGTATAATGTTCTGTAGGTATCATAGGCTTTCCTTTCCTCATCATCTTCTCTAAAAAGTCTGGAACATCGCATTTCGAATCATGAGTCATCAGTTCATGAGAGGAGATAAGCAGGTACATCAGTATAACTTTGCCAATGTCCAGTTTCTAAGATATCTTGAGCTCTAGCGATGCATCGATTGGATTCAGCCTCGATAAAGGCCAACCGTGCTTTGTCGAAGAGTCATATTTTTCGCAGCTCCTGGCGTACGCTCTCTGCAGTTTCAGTCCGTTTTCCCATATCGCGTTCTGTAGTATTCGCCTGTCACTTATTCGCCACTGCGAGTAAACAATCTGTGAAGCTCCCTTGTTCATTCTTGAAACAAGCGAGTATTTTTGTTTCATATTCAGCGGTTATGAGAGGTGCTGCTGATGCTGAGTCTGGAGAATTTCCTGCCTCTAATGGTGCTACGGGAGGTGGTAATTCTGTTTCGGTAACCGGACTATTTGGTGACGTCATAGTAATTATTTAATAATAACGTGATTATTATATAATAAAATTATTATATTGTCAATATTTATGAATGTGCAGGGTATTTTTCGTAGATGCTTTCCAGTGCTCAATAGAGTTTTTGAGCAAAAACATGTGCCGCGTCTACCGCAAACGTTTGTTCTTCTGATGAGAGTTGGTCGATCATGAAATATAGTTTTTCAGGTTGTTTTTAGTGAAATTCCCACCTATCAAGATATCATTAATCGAACACCCAAAGTATACCCGATTTTTGTAATGAATAAGCCAAAAAAAGAGTCTCCCGTAATGGAAGACTCTTCTGTAAATCTGAAATGGCAGGGCGATTGTGAGCTAAAACGAATTGAGGAAGGGGATTGACTCTCTGAGAGTGACCCTTGATTCACTAAAGACTTCCTAAATCAAGTCGACCAGTGGTACAAATTGTATGAAACTATTGTTCAGAAGCAATTATTTAAACAGGTGTTTCTTTTGATGTAATGTTTACCCACGGGGTAGACTCACAGTGTTCATATCTCCATCTCCACATGTTTACTTTTTGAAGTTAGCTTCTTCAGCGAAGAGCTTGAACTATATTCCAAATTATACAAAAAATGAAAAACATAAATAATCATATTGGCCAACCCTCTGGAGACTCACCTCATTCAGTTGCGACCAACATACTCAAACCAAGAACTGGCAAATATACCCACCATGGCATATCTATGAGTTTCATGTGTACCATATATTGAAGTTAGAAAATAATCTCCTTTATTTTATTCCCCATCTTCTCAAGTCAAGAACTTATGAATTTGGGTTCAATTAAAGAGGCAATTATTTAAACAGGTGTTTCTTGCAATGTAGTTTTTTACCCACAGGGTAGGATCACAGTATTATTGTTGACTGTGAATATCTACCCCCAGGGTTAACTCACAGTATAAAAATCATAGGAGATTAGACTTGAAAGTTCAGAGAAAGCTTTACCATACTTATTATTTATTTTATCCTTGCCATATGATATCCAATGAACAGCTTGCTGAATACCAGCAATTACGAACCAGTGAAGGGTTACCTGTAATCTCGGATGCTGATGCATTTGTTGAAGCTTCAGCGTTGGTAAATTTAATGACACTTGTCGCAAGTGATAAAAGCGTTCAAGATAAACTATTATAAGCCCAGAGCTTTTGTAATCATCATGAAGACAGCTCATCTATTGACTGGTAAATTTGGATCAATATTTGTAGAATCTATCATTCAGTAGTTTCTAGAAGATATAAGTACTGATTTCTGCCATTGTTCAATATTGGGATAAAAATAATTGGTCTTTCAATCATATGGTTTCTCGGGTAATTCGAGGGCACTGAATACCATGGCCAATGCTTCAGAAATAGTTACATTTGACCGAGGATTAAAAAATTTATTCTTAGTAATAATACCATTTATTAAAGCCGTCTCGGCAGCTCTACATACCCATTCATTGGGCTTTGATTGTGAAATATCAGAAAAAATGTTTTGGCATGTGTAATTTTCTGACAAAGTAATTTTTTTTAATTTGAGTGCAATTCAGATAAGCTCTTGTCTTAACACCAAAGATTGGACCATATACTCAGAAGGGGTATTTCTTTCTGTGATAATTCACAATCAAGATAGATACGTAGCTGCATCAAATGGTGTTTTGATAACACTATAAGATATTCAGTCATCACTTCATGAAAATGTTTCTGGTAATGAACAAGCATTATTTCCCCAAATGTATCATGTTGCGCATCTCCAAGTTCAGTCATATTGGCAAATCAAATTTTCTAAAGATTCTTCACCGATTGAAAATTTGGTTTTCCAATATGTACACGTTACCCTTTCAGGCTCTACATATTCAGGCTCTACATACTCAGAATCTTCACAAGATTTCCTATTTGAATCATATTGTCCTCAATTTGAGCAAACACACTTATCTCAATCTGCCTGATATTTTGTTCAAGGGTACTTTTCATTACACATTACATTTTTATCGATACACTTTCTAGATGTATGGTCATATTCTCAGATCGCACAATAACACCCGTCACCTCCTGATCTATATTCTGTTCAAGGGAATTCTCTATTGCATCTGTTTTGGCTATATTCTTTAACCTCAGGAGTAACTTCATAAGTATAACAATTTGTAACTGTTCCAGGAACTACTTTCACGTCCCATCAATAACCCTCAGTTTTAGGAACTGTTTCACACCTTGTCGCCGTATTTGCATATAAACAGCTCATTGAAAATAATATACTTGCAAGAATCAAAATTTTTTTCATAAGAAGGACTAGAAATAATTGTACATTGATATTACGCATTTATACGATTGTGCAAATATAGAGGGCAATTAGTCTATTCCAGTCTTCTAATCTTTAGAATCCTCTGATGTATCGAGATAATCCCATTGAGAAAATCATCCTTGAAGACCCCGGTTTATATGATAAGGCCTCGGTCATAAAACTTCATCAAGTTCTTGTCGAACCTCGTCACTGATAAAATCCTTATTTTCCCTGTTCTCCCAATAAAAATGACGCAGATATGTAGTGAAGGTTATTTTTGTATCCATAACACAACCCATACAAGACCGAGCATATCTCCAGAAAATAGAATCCAGCGTACCTCTCAGCGACTTATCTTCGTAGGCTTTTGCCTTTTCTTGGCTAATATACTGAGAGAGCTTATTGCCTCCATCAGACTCGACAAACTGAATCAGTGATCATAAATCGTTTTCCATAAGAAAAAATTAAAAAATATAAATACTCTGCCAATAAGCGTATAATACATTTTTTAGAAGTCCAATGATGTTTATAATTATTTTTTTTAATAGTGTGGAAACCCATTGTGGGAGAGGTTTTGCTGGATTTATTATTTTTAAAGATCTCTAGTTATTACAATGCCTCTTGAATCATTACTGCATCGTCTACATCAACACCGAGTTCTTCGGCAATAGATTGGACCTCCTCTGCTTCGTCTGGTTCGAGGTCATAGTCTGCTGCTATTTCTAAGACTTCTTCATCGTATTCTTCGGCATTTTCTAGGACAATTTCTTCATCGTCAGACATAGTTGAGATAGCTATTTGATAAAACTTCCCTGCACACCACACTCCAGATCCCCAAAAAGACCTAACCTAGGCTTAAAATCTATGAAACTCCCTATAAATGGCTTATATGTAGGAATAGAAGTCTGTACGCTTTTGAGTAATTTTTTTCCTGCTATGAGATCAAAACTTGATCCTCGTTTAGTGTTATAGCTGAAACGATCAATTCTCTTTTTCGATTCAAACAGTTTTGAAAGTTTACCATCAATGTAAAACTTGACCTCCGAAATATGGAAATGGTCACAAATCTCCATGGCGTGAAAGTAGTCTATTGCATATATGCGAACCGAATCAAAGCAGTGCATATGAGGTATGTCATGATCCTCCAAGTATCTCAAAACAGCTTCCATAAAAGCGTATCTGTCGGAATACTGCTTTCTCTTCAATGTGAAGAAATCAGATGGTGAAATGAGGAGGAAGGTATTATTCATATTGAAAATATATAAGATAGTAAACTAGACATCCAAATACTGCAAGACGCTCTCCCAGTCAGGAAATTTCTCTGTTCAGAAATGGATATGTTCACCGATGAACTCGCTTGCACCGTGTCGTGTCCTGTCATCGATGAGATAGTCCCCACGATTCAGATTCTTATGGTGAGAGATAATAAGTCGCTTTTTGGCTACATCGCCGAGGTATCGCTTAACCCAAATAACCTTATCGGAGAGTGCGAGTGGGTTTTCCCATGGAGCAGTCGAGAGAATATAGGTATCATATTTCTCTGCAATACGATGGAATGCATCTATGGCTCCAGGCATTGGGTCCATCATAGCAAAGATACCAGGAACATCATCAATGTCATCTCAGTATTTCTCAACAGTTTCTTTTGGGAGGCGAGCAATGCCCGTCTTAAAATCAACGAGGACATTATCCATATCGATGTAGACGATTTTCTTTGGAGGAGCAGGAGTATTTTTCATATCCAGATCAAGTATCCATCCTTGTTTTTTGAGAAATGGAATTTCTACAAGGCTCTCTTCTGGTAGCCATTTTGGGATACTAATCTCATAATGAATCACCGCTCCCTGCTCATCGATACACTCGATACGATACCAGATGTTCATATCCCTCTCTAGATAATCAATCCTATCTACACTCATGCAAGAATTTGGTTGGACATTGTCGAGTACAAACTTCACAGTTTTCGTCTGGATAACTCCATCATCATCGGACACGAATCATCCTGACTCCAAAGTTATAGTGGCGAAGAGGGTCTCTGAAGTATTTAAGAGGTAGGTATGATAATATCACTCTGAGTCTTTTGTATCGAGAGCGAAGGAGAGAATTGGTTTTGGTAGTTTAGAGGTCATGAACAATGATTAAAACTTTAGTGAAAATTTAATGAGTAAATCAGCCTTTACTTAATAAATCAAACCAATTTCTATAACTTTCCGGTCGTAATAAATCAAACACATAGTGCTGTTTCAGATGGCCTCTGGACTTTGTATCTATAGTTGTAGGATTTGTTTCCTTGAGTTTCTGATTGACAGCCTGGAAATGAGCTTTTGCTGATGACTCTTTTGGTATGATGGTTTCATCTTCATCTGCATCTGATTTGATCTCCACTACACGTACCAACTCTTCTATACCTTCTTCTTCCAGGAGACGTAAAAATTCCAATGACTTGGTATCAGCAATATTTCTTACCTTAGCAATATACTCAGATAGATTTTGAGTAATAAAAAAATCAGGGTTGAAACTTCGTGTTGTTTCCGACTTACCGCCTTTCCAAAATTTATAATCTAGGGAATAAAAACCCTTGTCAGATGACTTTACCCAAGATTTAATATAACTAGAATTTTGTAACAAAAGAAAAACAAATTCCTTTTCTGGAGAATGAGAAACGAGTACAGCACTTTGTGGGGATTTGAGTACAGAAGGGTTTATAATGTAGGGTGGTCTTGAGTCTCAATCAACTAATGGACGAGCAAATTCAGAATATTGCCCCAACAAATCTTGCGGATCAACACTGAACAACGATGTTTGCTTTTTCTCCTCATCTGATTTAGTACGAGCATCGATGAGATGTTTGAAAACTGCTTTAGTTTTTGTGTCTAATTCTATCTCATAATCTTCACTGACAAATACAGTAGCGTCACGTTCCAATTCTCCTAGACGCACAGTTGAGCGCTCTATTGATTCTGTTGAGATAGGTAAAATATTTCCCAAGACATTTTCGAATACTCTTTTTTTTGTACCTCTTGGTAAAAACTTATTGAAATATAGGTCTATTTGCTGTTTGTTATCTTCAGACAATTGATTGCCTTCGATCTTGGCTTCTTCAATGGCTGATAAAATAGTGGTCCGTATTTCGTCTTCAGTAGGACAACGTGTCACATCACCTTGTCCAAAATCAAAGCGAATTCATTCATATTCCCGACTCTTGAATCGTCGATGCAAATCGTGAATTACACCATCAACCGATACAGTCTTCTTCTTGAAAATATATTGTTTGGTATCCTTCAAAAATTCTATCTTAACTGGTTCGCTTAAATCTTGGGACGTAAGAATGAGTTTTGATTTGATAGGCAATGACATTCATTCAGCCATATCTACATCTTTCATTACCGGGGTAGCAATATAGCTAAGATTGAAAAGACTAAAATGATGTTTAGCACGATCTGTATCAGCAATATGGTTTGAAGATGGCACAACAAGAGGTTCAGAAGCAATATGCATATCGGACTGAATAACTGAGTCCATAAGTTCTTCGATATGACTCGCGAATTTTTCGTGATTAGTTACGGTCACTCTTGGATAATACTCACCTATATTGAGTTTATGTATATCTATCTTACGAGGAATACGTAAACCACGACCAAGTACTTGAGAGATGAGAAGTTTCGAATTAAACACACGTTCTTCCATCGGAACAATCTGAAAAACATTATCCACATCCCAACCTTCTGATAGCTTATTCACAGCAAAAATAAATTCCACTTTGCCTCATACTTTATTTGGATCAGTCTCCTCGATATTATCTAACTGTGCTTTATATTCTGATTCAGAAATACTTGATACAACACATATTATTCGTTCACTCACCGACTGTTCTATTTCTGAAGAACTTCCATTCGCTCAGTTTTCAGTCACCTCCCACTTGCTCAAAAATTTAATGAAATTAGCTGTCGCTTTTTTGGCGTTCGCTTGGTTAGGACAGATAAACATTGTAATTGGCTTCACAAGAGCCTTACCATTTCTGATATATGAATATTTTTCTTTGTTATCTAAATGATTTTTTAGTACCACCTCAAAACGCCTGTCATCTGTCCATTGAATAGCATCTCATTCAGCGTCTGAAGTTTTGATGAGTGGATTAATTTCTTTAATATATTTTCCTTCAGTTGCCGTCTTGATAGAGTAATCGATGAGGACATCAGCAAAATAATCATCACCATTATATGGTGTGCCAGTAAAACCAATATGACGAGTAATTTTATGTTTACCACTAGCCTGAAAATATTCTTGTTTTTTGTAGCGCCCCTTGCCGAGCAAAAATTGCATCCACAGGCGCTCAGCATTATCATCTGAAACTCGAGCATTCTCAGCGACGGATTCTTCTACGACCGTATTTGAGGTAGCATTGAATGTGAGATGAGAATAAGCATGATGAACTTCGTCACTCAATACCAAAATCTCGTCAGTGCCACGGAAAAGCGTGTCTTGGATTCCACCAAACGTAAAAACAGCATTGATGTTTTCTATGACAATACTATCATCCTCAATAGCATCATTGTCAGTCATCAGATTAATGGCTCTATTCTGATATTCTTTGGGAAGAAGTGCATTGAGTTTTGGATCACGCATCAACATCTGAAATTTCTCGGTCAGACCCTGCTCAATAATAGTTGATGGTGGACCAAGAACCAAGACACGTTTGGATAATCCCAATACGACGGACAAATGAGCAATAGCAAATATTACAAATGATTTACCAGTTCCAGTAGCCATATGCACAACGCCAGACAATCGGTCACGCAGAGGCAAATGTCCCATCATAATTTCCTCAGAGCCAAATCGGTCACGAATTTGTGGTTTAAGATTCCAATTTTCATGAGCAAGGTCCTCAACTGTTTTATAGCTCCCTCCCCAGAGATAGATCATTACATCGCGAATAGCCTCGAACTGATATTCACGACCAGCCGTCAATGCTCGTACATAGTCCTCGATATCTGCAAAACGAAATTTATCATAGTTGCATTTACGGGTATTGATTTTGAGTGTGTGTTCAGAGAGGTTGAGTCTTTCAACAGTTTGTGTACGAACAGCTCTCCTGCGCCTTGGAGTTGGTAGTGTTTCTGGCATATTATTTTGTTACAAGAAATGGTTTACTTTCGTTACCGTGCTTATCAATAGCGATTATTGCCAGTTTTTTATCAACTGATTCACCGCAAGCAAATACTCAGTCATCACTTATATCTTTAGCAAAAACAGTCATATCCATATCAAATGGTTTGCCTACTTCGTGATCGACATCGACCAAGAGCATAGCTAGACCATCCAATCCAGGAAAGCGATTGCCTTCTTTGTTTAAAATCTTGGTCTCAAATTTAGTGATTTTGAGCCCAGCATTATCACGCACGACTTCAATCTCCACATCTTCATTGAAATAAAATGCAGTTGAGGTGATAAGTTCATTGACTGCGCCTTGTGAAGCTGGCTGTTCGTGTAATTCCAGATGTCGTGATACATCTTCCAGAACCTTGTATGGGAAGGTAAGGAACCTAAAAAACACTTCTTTACCCTCTGAATTTTTGAGTTTGGTGTCACCAATATTTATACAGAACTCTGGGGCAATAATCAAGTATTCTCCACCCAGACGACCGCCACCTTGGGTGATAATACTTTGTAAATAATCCTCATCTATTTTTACATTCTTAAGATGATGCTCATCCCAAACAGGAAATATCTCCACTGGTGCGCCATCCTTTTCGGCATAGATATTTGTCAGTTTGGATTTTCTAGCTTTTTCTTCATCACTGCTGAGTTGGAATAATCCAAGAACAAAAGAAATATAAGCATCTTTATGCTCAGGATTTCCAAGTGTCATAACACGAGAAAAGTCATATGCTCCAGCTGAGATAACGGAAAATGGTTTAGGATTATTATTATATTTCGCGCGAAGAGCATCTCGCTCTTTTGACTGTTTTGGAACTAAATCATAAAAGTTTGATATACCAAGAATTCTTTTTTGAATTGTATAAATAGAATGTTTACCGAAATCAGAAACTATCCATCTTCTGTTTAAAACTTCAGAAACAGCTGCAACTATTCAAGATCAAGCAAACAAATCAATAACAATATCATTTTCTGAAGTTGTGGCTTTAATGATTCTTTCAAGTAGTTTATATGGCTTTTCTGTAGGGTATCATGCCCTAATTACTCAGTCAATTCTCATACGAGCAGCAATTGCAAACTCCCACCAATCTTCCGGGACCTTACCGCTTTGTTCATAATTATCTGTGTCGTTTCTTTGCATTCATTCTCCAAAACCTCATTGATGAATTTCAGAAGGCATCTTAATTTGATCTGCATTAAATTCCCATTTTGATGATCTTGTATACCAAAATATAACATCATGTTTCCTATTAAATTGTTTCATTCCAGGAGATCAGGGTCAATGATAAGCCCAGATGATTTCATTCCTGAAATTAGATTTATCAAAAATCTCGTCAAGTACTAACTTTATATAGTGAGACATTTTCCAGTCCAGATGAACAAAAATGGAACCTTCTGGGTGAAGAAGTTCTCTCATGTGAATTAACCTTTCACGCATTGATTCTACAAATTCAGAATACGCAATTTTATCAGTATAACTTCTTTCGCCAGCAGATCATTCAAAATCACTCTCTGTTGCAAATGGGGGGTCTATATAGATCAATTTTACTTTACCTTTTACCTTCCCTTTGATAATTGGATCTTCATCACGGAAACAAGTTTTGAGAAATTGGAGGTTATCTCCTTGTACTATCATATTCTTCCATTCATCGTGATTAGTCTCACCAAAACTTCTTATTTCCTGAAGTGGAGCAGTACCAATACCAGCACCAGCACCAGCCTCTGCGAGTATGGCAGCTTTAGTGCGCTTGCCTGCATATTCGAGTGTAGGGATCTTTGCTCGGTCCAAAGCTTTGACATCAAACTTCTCAGCAGTACCGGGGAAAAGCTTGGCAATAAAATCAGGTGATGGTTCAATACCATCATTGATAGATTCAATAAGTAGTATCTTGTCCTCGTCAGAGAGTTGTATTTTTGTCATAAATAAAGGAGGGTTATAGATGAAGATTAAATTTATTTGTCAGCAATCGGTCGAGTACCATTACTGGTGTATCTCCTGGTTGCTCTGGTCTGAGAGTGAATTTATTGATACGAAGGAAATGATAGCCATAACTTTCGAGCTCTAGGGTACGTCAATTATCGTAGTCAGTGAATTCTCGAGAGAGTGCATGACGAGAAACCTCAGAAGGGTCTTTGAAATGAAATTCTATTCCATCATATTCCAGTATGAGGGTTTGTTCCTTGCCACCTTTTGAGAGGACAAGTAAAAAATCCACGCGGTATTTCGGCATCTGAGCTGCAAACTCAGCACGCAAATAGTTCCCAATAGGAAATTGTGGTACCAATCGTATATGTGCCTTGTTATTCCTGAAAAATTCTGTATTGAGGACCAGTTGATACAACTCCTTTTCTTTTGGTGAGTCAAAGATGGTTTCATCAGCGATAAAAAAGTCATTCTCTTCGGCTTCTTTGAGAGTATTACGGTAATGCTTCAGGGCATTTCAAAGCTGTGTATTACTGAAATTTTCTATGTCCTGGCTATGTACAAATACCATTGTATCCTTGGCACGAGAAAATCCTACATTGAGTCGTTGCATTTTGAGTGAACGGATATTGTCTGCTGTTCCACCTATGACAGGATATATAGAGGCAAGATTAGCATTGCCTATGTCCTGATTTTCCACAAAAGAATAATAGACGATATCTCGCTCTTCACCCTGTACATCACCCACAAACCATACTGCCAGTTTGTGATCTCGACGTAGTTGAGGTAAATTGGTCCGTTCGTTCAAAGTTTCTTCTAGACGAATTTGTTGCTCTTTGAAAGAGGTAATAATACCGATTGTTCCCTTAAAGCCATTGGCAATAATTTGTTGGATATCAGCAATAATAGCGTCTATTTCGTCGAGATTAGTATTAGCCCCCGCCTTACCAAGAGTTGTGACTGGTAAGAAACGTAAGGTCTCACCAATAGGCTTTGTGCGAATACGGTTCATAACCAACTCTTGCTGAGCTACTTTGTAAAATTTTTCATTTGAATAGCTGATGATTTCTGGGAAACTTCGGAAGTGCTCTTTGAGAGATGTGGAATAATTAGCAATCGCCTTCGCAAAAGATAATGTCGAGGTTCTAATGTTAAAAGTTTTGAGCCAAAGCACAGCTCCTGGATTGTCCTGAGGCCGAATCAATGTATCACTTACCAGATCATCACCACTGACATCTCGAGCTACTTCATCGACTAATTCTTTTAGAGCAGAATCAGAAACTGCCACTTTGTAATCATCAGCATAAGCGTTGACTATTTCCGTAAAATAGCTCGCTGAATATTTAGTTGAAACATTCACAGCACTGACCGCACCATATTGATACTCATCACCAAAAATCACGACTTGCTTGGCACGCAGAATCAAGGAAATAGAATCAGCAATGGAAACCTGTGAGGCCTCATCGATAATCAAAACATCAATCAGGTCCTCTTGCATCGGAAAATGACGTGACAAGGTTGATGGCTCAGCAATGACTACTGAGATACCCCCTAATAAGATCTTGGCCTGTTCAAGGGTAAAACGTTTACCACCCTCAAAAGATATTTTCAACTGTTGCATGACGCCCAAGTATTGATTCAATCCTTTCAGACGCAGATCATTTTTGTGTTCCAGTTCTTTTTGCCGTAAGCGAGAATATTCCCGAGCGTCAGTAGTAAAGTCATTTGCTAGGATACTGGATTGTGATAATTTGGTATGAAGTTTGATCCATTGAAAAACTCACTTTTCTTGATCACTCCCATATTTCAATCTACCAATAGTCGGTATTTGCTTGGCTGATACACCAATGGTTTCGAGTATGGATGAATAGTGACTAAAAAATGTATGTAGAGATTCCGAAGTTTCAAGGTTAAAACAATTCAGTCATGATTGATATTTCTGAACTTCGGCAAACATTTCTGAAATAGTAAGGTTGGCATTACCATCTAGCTTTTGATATTCCTCGATCCATATTTTGTATTTACGCAAAGCAATAGCTGCCTCAGCCCGCTCATAACCAGATATTAAATCACCAATAGTAGCGGTTTTGAGATCTGCTCCTCATATTTGTGCTATTTCTTCGAGTTGGGATGCGTATTTCAAAGAACGAGATTTTTTGATGGTTGCCTCCAGCTGAGTTTTATCACTTGCCTTACCAGTGATTTTCGCCAATAATCCTGCTGAGGTATCTTTGACAGTGAGTTTTTTAATAACCGCTTCTTTTTTAAACATGCCTCACAATTCACGGATCAAAACAACAAGATCATCGGGGACACTAGTTAATGAAGTCTCAACTCAAAGTATATCTGCGGGAGCTGTATTTATATGCTCGCAAGCTTCTATAAAGCTATGCAGCTCATGTTTGCGTGCAACAATAAAATCATATTCACTGAGCGAGGTCGTGGAAAAGAGATCTTCACTGGCAAGGTCTATGAATTTTTCCACAACATCGATATCAATTTTATTTTCTAAACGTGGGGTTTCATCAAGTATAATGGATATATTCTCAAATTGCTTTAATTTTTCATTCACTTGTGAAAATTCTACTTGATCTGACAATCTCTGTGATTCATGTTCAGCTGCCTTGATACGAGATTGCAAAATATTCTCTAAATGCTTGGCAACCTTTTCACTATCTTCGACAATTGCTTTGTCATTATACTCTAAGACACGTTCAGTCGCACCACTAATGACAGCAGAAGTTAAGGTATTACTAAAGTTATTTGCAGAACCTGTTTCTACATCCATGCGTACGATGGATGGCTTGGCCTGAGGATGCAGGGATTTGAATTTATCAGACATCATCCGGTCAATAACATCAAGAGCTTCCTTTTTATGCGAAGTCACGACAACAGTTTTACCATCTTCATTTGCCTTGTATGCCAACGCTGCTATGGTATGAGATTTTCCAGTACCTGGAGGACCATCCACTACAATGATTTTGTTTTGAGCATTTTCCAAAGCCAGTAAAATTCTTTTTTGAGAATTATTAAGAGGCATTGGACCATCTGTCATATAACGTTTGGCACTACTAATTGGGTAATTTTCTTGAAAGCGCTGATCGACTTCATCTTGATGATTTGGAACAGTGCCAGAAATATAGCCATCGATAAAATCTCCAAACTGACTATGACCACCAGTCTCCAGACTGGTCATAATTTCTGAATAATCCAACAACTTCTTATCTTCATTGGCTATTATCTGAAAACCAATCCGACCACAAATTGCTGGAAATTTTTCGTCGTTATGAATGACCTCCTTAAATTGTGGTTCTAATATGAATGACTGATTAATCCCATATTGTGCTTTCAAAAAAACTTCAACCGCTCCGAGGTGTGAAATTGCCTGTTCAATTGATGACGCGCGTGGCGTGGTTAATACTCGATCAAACTTGAAGTAATTGATAGCTGGGACATTCAGCAGTATTAAATTTCTGGGGAAAGAGATGATAATCTCAGTATTTGAAAGACGCATGTCAGCCTCAATAAAATACAATGGAAAGGCATCGTTTGCCTTGGAGATCGTATGAAAGAATATATATTGGGTGCCGTGAGTAGCAAATGCCTGGTAACTATGGAGATTTAAAAATAAATCATAGAGGACAATCTCTGAAATTCCTTTCGTGAAATAATCAACAACCTTTCTTATAAACTCTTTTGGCTCAACTTGGTCCTTTGAGAGTCTCTGTAAGGCATCAAAGTGTGTTTTGAAATAATTATTCAATCCAAAACTTGACGGCGGAAAGCTAGTGGCCCCATGCTCTTCCTTGAATTGAGTCAATAGCTTCTCCTGTAAAGCTAAAACAACCTTTTCCAACTCCCGACGTACAGCCAAATTATATGTTCTTGTGGCCTCGCTCCATGCACTTTCTTGTCCAAGTGTTCCTGTCTTATCTTCCGATTGTTCAATTGCAGAAATTCGATCTCATTCTTCTGTCAATAATTTATCTAGGAGATCAGTACCTAGATCTTTAGTGATTACAGAGGTTAGTGCTTGGATAATGTCCTGACTACTCAGTGACAAGGTGTACTGACCAGGTTTAATAATAATTTCCGATGTAGTTCCAGACTTAATTGCTTCTAAAAATAACAATTGAAAATCTGGATACAGCGGTAAATCCAGAGTGAGCTCGTCGTTTGTCCAACGATAGTTTACCAACCGCTTGAAATTAAAGCGAGTCTCAGTAAATGTTGCAAAATAGTTTAAAATGCTTTTTGATAGGTGGTTCATTTTGTTAGTTTATATTAGTATAGATACTTCTCTTTTTTCTCAACAGAAACAGTCTTAAAATAGAGCTATTTCGAGTATCGTTCTAAGTAACCCCTCACGGGACATTATCCCCCAGAGCCCGCTTTTTAGTCGGGGAGGAGGAGGGTATAGCACATGGGGGTAGGCCAGGGGGTCAAAGAAGTAACAGAAGAAAAGAAAGAAAAACAAACAAAGTACAACACAACAAACAAAAACAAAACAAAAAATTATTATTTATTATTCATAAATACAT
>CAZVRL010000009.1:0-20964 GCA_964630285.1 uncultured Candidatus Peribacteria bacterium
AAACTGTCGTGGCGCAAGTCACCCTGAGTTCGAATCTCAGTCCCTCCGCCATGAATAATAATTTATCCCAGGCAACTGGGATTTTTTTGTAATAAAACCAAAGGCTAGTATCATCATCTTATGAAAATATTTCTCTTGAGTTATGTGAGTGCTTTTATTGCCATGCTTCCACTGGATGCTTTTTGGCTTTACTTTGCCAATTCCCGTATTTATAAACCGAGAATAGGCCATTTGTTGGCATCTCAGCCTGATTTTTTTGCTGCTGGTATTTTTTATCTCCTCTATATTGTCGGATGTGTTGTTTTTGTTGTGATACCTGCTCTTCGCGTCGAGGCATCACTACCATCAGTTCTCTGACATGGTGCTCTATTTGGACTTATTGCTTATGCTACCTTTGATCTCACGAGTCAGGCTTTGCTACGAGATTGGCCGTGGCAGGTTACTCTGATAGACCTTATCTGGGGCTCTCTCCTGACAGCAATTGTTTGCCTGGTATCTTTTTTTGTTACACGTTATTTTCTCTAAAAAATGTCAGAAATATTTCAATTGTACTCTGCTCTCATCGTTTTGATCTCTATGTACATGGTATGCTGGTATATACTATCACTTATATTCCGTAGAAATGATGTTGCCGATGTGGCCTGGTGAATAGGGTTTCTTTTGGTAGCTTGGTATACATTGTTATCAACTCCATCTGGTTCCTACTCGAGTTTTATTGTGGCTGTACTTGTGTCTATCTGGTCCATCAGGCTGTCACTGCATATATTTCTGAGAAATCTCTGAAAAGGAGAAGATTATCGTTATAAAAACTGGAGAGATACCTGGTGAAAATGGTTTTATATTCGTTCTTTTTTTCAGATATTTGTACTGCAGGGTTTTTTGTTATTGATTATATCATTGCCTGTTGTGGTGGTTCATCTTTCAAGAGCAGATTTTTCATATATTCATGGTTTTGGTCTTTGTTTGTGGGGTATTGGTTTCTTATTTGAGTCTGTTTGAGATTATCAGCTTGCTCAGTTTAAGAAAAATCCTCATAACAAGGGACAATTGATTCGCTCTGGTCTCTGGTCTCTCTCTCGTCATCCGAACTATTTTGGCGAAGTACTTCAGTGGTGGTCTCTTTGGGTATTTACCTGGACGACGCCTTATTTTTTCCTTGCATCTATAGGTCCTCTCACCATTACGATCTTGATTCTTTTTGTTTCATGAATACCGATGCTCGAGAAAAAGATGTCTCTTCATCCTGATTTTGCTGATTATGCAGCGAAAACAAATACGTTTTTCCCTTGGTTTTCTCGCGGTTCTTCTCTCTTGCAGAAACGTACAAAATAATATACACTATTGCTATGCAATATCCGAATCATTCTCCGTGGATAGAGCAGATGGATTTGACTGTGTCGTATCCTCCTCTGGATGCTCATCAAAAAGCTGACATTGTGATAGTGGGTGCTGGAATTGCAGGAGTTTCTACAGCGTATCAGATTCTGACACAGACAGACCTCTCGGTTGTTCTCTTGGAGGCGAAGAAAATAGCTCATGGTGCGAGCGGTCATAATGCTGGCCAGGTTGTTCTCTATTTTGAGAAGCCTTTTCAGGAAATAGTGCACGAATATGGCCTCCAAAAAGCTATCGAGGGTCAAAAAGCCCTCTTTCGCGGTTTTGAAATACTGGAAGAGATGGTAGAAAAACTTCGCATGAAGAAAAATCTCGAAGTATGTGAAGGATATATGGGAGTTCGTTCTCTTGAGCAACTGGTACGACATCTCGAAAACAAGTTTTTAAGAGATACAGGCGGTGCTCAATTTGATGCGATTTTCATAGATAGACATTGGTCTCTTATTCATGATCTTCCTGAGAAGTTTCGAGATATGGTGACGGTAGTAGATCAGGATTTCATACGAGAAAAACTCGAAACACATGAGTATTTCCCAGTTATGCTTACGAGTAAAAAAGCATGCGCAAATTCGGCACTTTTTTGTCAGAATGCAATCCAGTATTTACTCAAACATCATTCTAAAAAATTTCATATATATGAACATGCTCCTGTATCTGAAATTCGCCTTTTCCCTGATCGTGCGAACGAGGTATGGGTTGATGAGTTTCGGGTAGAGGGGAGCGAAGTTATACTGTGTACGAATTGATTTGAGCATTTTCATATTGTTGATCTGCATCACTCGAGTTCGAGAGAGCGGGATAAAGTGTTTCATAAAAATATACAATGACTCGTGGGATATATGGCGGGTTTTTTTGCTCCCCACAGGAAGGCCAGCGCTATCAGTTATTATCCAGAAGTACTCCCGGTTGATTGGCAGTCTGAGAAGTATTTTTATGTTACACGTCGTACTTTTGAACAAAATAATGAAAAAAAGAGTCTCATATGTGTGGGAGGTCCTGATAGTCTCGTCCCTCATGAGACACCCTACGACCCATCAACGCACGATCCAAAGGAATCCTATGATGAGATACAGAAATTTCTCAAACAGTATAGAACAGAAGAAGTTCCTGAAAGCTTTCCTTATACGTGGCATGGCCTCATGGGATACACTCACACTGGCCTTCGCTATATAGGCCAAGATCCTCATACGCCGCATCTCTGGTATAATCTCTGATGTAATGGTGTTGGTATTGTTGGTTCGGTGTATGGCGGTTGGAAAATCGCAAAAATTCTCTCTGGGACATCATTTCCAGCAAGTATCTTTGACCCTCAATAGTTGCAATATCTGATTTCGTGATAGGATATCGGCATGTCAAAAAAAGTCCTTGTCTGACTCTCTGGCGGTGTAGATTCCGCTGTTTCAGCGTACTTGCTCAAAAAACAAGGATACGATGTGAGCGCGGGATTTATGATTAATTATCTTACTGAGGATGATAGTTGTCCGACACGGGTCGATATGGCCGTTGCTCAGGAGGTTGCCGAGTATCTGGAGATTCCTTTCTTTACTTTTGATTTTATCCAGGAGTATGAGAAGAGGGTTCTTCAGTATATCTTTGAGTGATACAGAAAATGACTCACGCCCAATCCTGATGTTTTCTGTAATACATGGATAAAATTCGATCTCTTCCGAGAAGAAGCATTGTCTTATGGATATAATATGGTCGCAACATGACACTATGCTCAGATACGCTTACAAGATCAGGAGATTCATCTCCTTCGAGGTGTTGACCCAGAAAAAGATCAGAGTTATTTTCTCTCAGCCCTGAGCCGTGAACAGCTTCATCAGACACTTTTCCCAATAGGGCATCTGCATAAAAAACAAGTTCGAGAAATAGCGCTCGAAGCTGGCCTGCCAAATGCAGGACGCAAAGATTCTCAAGGACTCTGTTTTGTTGGTAAGGTTGATTTTGCCAGCTTCCTCAAATCACACATCACCTCTCAGAAATGATATATACGAGATACTCATGGTACTATTCTTGGTGAGCATGATGGAGCATTTCAGTATACGATTGGTCAGAGAAAGGGTATAGGCGTCTGAGGCGGTCCGGCTCTCTATGTCATCGAAAAAAATGTTGAGACGAATACAGTTATTGTAGGGGAAGAAACTGATCAGAGATTATTTCGTCAGGAATGTTGTATTGTGGATGTGAATTGGATAGCTGATGTGCAGTTTCCTCTTGAGTGTGAGACTATGATTCGCTACCGTCAAAAACCACAAAAAACCCTTATTACACAAGAAAATGGTTCTCTTTTGGTGCGATTTCAGGAACCACAGAGGGCTATTACGCCAGGGCAAGTCTGTGCTATCTACCATGGTGAGAGAGTGCTCTGAAGTGGTATTATTTCTCTGTAGTTTTTGCTTTTTCTTGGAAGCATCATTGCGCTAGACAACAGTGCTGCCAAATTGGTTTTTTCTTCACCGGTGAACGAGTGTATTCTGGGAGTATTACCTGAGACATACTGTAAATAGTGAATCTCTTTAGAATATACGGATTTGATTCATCGTTGTTGTATCTCTTACAGAGGAATTCTGCAAAATATCGTGTATATTCTTCATTTTTGTAACTTCAGAGAAGATTGTAGATATATTTTCTCCATCGATCTCATTCTGTGAGGGTGTGGAGATCGTCCGGTTTTTCAAATGAGACGACACCGTCTGATTGCTTACCATAGACATAGTCTTTCCAGAGATCTCTTCGGATTATCTTTCTTTGAGGTCCTTTTGTGATCAGATCTCCATCGATGACAAACCAGAAATCGACATTTCCAGGATCTGGAGCAAACATTCCCCAGTACTGATCTATTCTTGGGAGAAATATCCACCAATGTACCATGCCAGTATGCCAGGCGAAGAGTTTTCTCAAAAGAGTATTCCCTGCAACAATATCAAATTGTTTTCCTTTTGCTACATCACAAGAGAGAGGTCGTCGTGCTGCCATAAAATCTGGCCCAATCCAGCCACTATTGCTGCCTGTTGTCATATCATCGAATACTCGAGTTTTTCTCTCTGAGGCAAGGCCTATGCCACTCAGTGGCCATGTTCTGAGAAATGGTCACCATTCTTTCCCACAGTTCATCACTGCTATATTGATTGCGAGCATGCTATAGAGCGAAATAACACATATAACTCCACCAACAATCTTCCAAATACGGTAATTTCCTGCTGGCTGTACTGGGCGAGGGAGGGTGCAGAGTTTTCTCTTTCATGAGATAAATCTGTAGACTTTTCTGCCGATGAAACGTGATATTTTTATACTGAGAAAACCAGCAAATACTCTTCCATAAAATGATAATCGCATGAGTTCCACAAAAGCGTCATACCCGAGGTAATTTTTCTTACCTCGACTCACAACCCACATATCATTTTTTTCTGAAATTTTCTGAATCGTTGCCGGAGCATCACTGAGTCCTATGTATCTCACTCATGAGAGGAGTCAGAAGTTTTGAATGACTCTAATCCACCTCGTGCAGAGTCCACAATGATTATCATAGTAGACTGTTGCAGTGGATTTTGGAGAGAATTTTGGAATTATTCTGTCCCAGAATGCTCATGGTAAAAATGCGAGCATCGCTGTTATCGAGACCCAGGGAAAAATACCGACACTGATATGGGTCACTATTCCCAAATGCAGGCCCATGATAGCAAGTACACCGACGATACGAGCCCAGGTATGGAATAGTGGTAGTATGAGGAGTAATGGCCCTAGAAATTCTGCGAACATGCTTGCCCCAGAGAGGAGTCTCATGATGGTCGGATGTGTATAGATGATGAGTCCAAAGGGGAGCCTAAAGGTCTGCAGAGAAAGTATCTCGTAGACAGCAGAATGTGTGATGTACCATTCAGGTCAGAGCTTCATATAGGCTGTGACCCAGTAGAGAAATACTTGTTGGGCGATAAAACCAATTGTTCCTAGGGTAATGATATATTTCAGAGTCGGAAGTGTGTATTTATTTTTATCCCAAGACCAGTATCTATCGAGCGGGAGAAATATCGACCAAAACAATACAACACGCAAGAGATCATCAGCTGCAGAATTGATAATCATGTTTCTGTTATGGAGCGATACGGTCAGTATCCAGATGGCTATAGTGGCGATTTTGGTTCTATAGCCTACGAGGAGCCAGAGCGCGAGAAAACCATGAAGAGTAAAAATAAGGATCTGAAACCAGAGCTGCCCACTTGCTGTATGGAGTGTCCATGTTGTACTATTTTCCCACAGTTCAAAAAATGCTTTTCTCGGAAATATCCCCATATCGGTATAGTGCTCAACGAGGTATCTCGATCGGAGAATCAGGTCAGCTATGACCACGAGAGCGAGTCCTACACGGAAGAGGCTGAGTGATCGCAGATCGAGTGACCAAGCACGTGCGATTCGTTTTCCAATTGCTCGACTGTAGGATGAGAGAGAGTGTTCCATAGATTACTCTTATCGTACCAAACTCCCATAAAATACAACACTTGATGGGGTTTCCAGACCTTGCATTTTGGTATTCTTGATTATGATTTTTAAGTATTTTATTACTTTTCTTTTATGTCATCATTTATTGAAGAATTCAAGGCTTTTGCTATGCGAGGAAATGTCGTCGATCTCGCTGTGTGAGTAGTTATCGGTGGTGCATTTGGGAAAATCGTGACATCACTCGTCACTGATATTATTATGCCCATCCTTTCTTTTTTTACCGGAGGTATTAATTTCACAGAATACAAAATCATTGTGAGAGCTGCTGTGGACGAAATTCCAGGTATACAAAAAGCAGTACCAGCTATTTCCCTTAATTGGTGAAATTTCCTTCAATCAGCAGTCGATTTTCTGATTATTGCCTTCTGTATATTTCTCGTTATCAAAGCGATGGCAAAAATCCAGAAACCAACTCCTGCTCTCCCAAAAGGTCCTTCTCAAGAAGAACTTCTGACGCAGATTCGAGATTTACTCAAAAAATAATTATTCTAAAAAATCCTCTCAGATGAGAGGATTTTATTTACCAAATGCATTCCAAGGGAGTTTTATATCCCATTCTGGAAATTTATTGAGCATCCATTGAGTATAGGTATTACTGTTTGGTCCTGTGAGTTTATACGTGTTTGTGTGGGGATATTTTGTTTCGCTTGCTTTTATTTCTTCGATAATCCTTTTAGCTTGTGGGCCAGAGATACATCCGATTATGTTTCATTTCCAAACAGGTTTTTTTATTCTTGGAAATATTCAAAGACCCTCAAAGCATTTTTCATGACCTATATGTAGATGATATTTTGGTTTGATGGTATTTTCTCGAGAGAGAATTTCATATCTTGAAAAGACCCCATTTTCGTTGATAACAAACCATGTATGTACTGCAAAATTGATAGGTATTGGAGCTGGATTTGAACAAAGAAAAACCTCGTACATATACCCTATATGACAAACTCTCCATCACGGTAAATCACTTTTTCTGTGCCGTCTTTGACGGTAGCAGTGACTGTTCTATTGGTTGTACTCATCATATCGGTGTGGACGACAGAGTCATTGTAGCCGAGTCGTTCCCATTCTTCGAGTGTGGTATTTGCAACGTCACCAGTATAGGCGTCTTTGTATGCCATACCGAGAGCGATATGTGTATTACCAAACGGTCCACCGACATTTTCATCGTAGAGTGTTTCTCCCATGAATTTGGTTATACGAGAGAGTCTGCGATCAGTGAGTGAGAATTCACCAGCTTTGTCAGCATCTTTTTGAGCGATCATTTCCTTGAGGAGTTTTTCATTTTCTGTGGCAGTTGCATTCACGACGAGACCATCTCTAAATTCGAGCTTGATTCACTTGATGATATTGCTCTGGTAGGAGAGGGGCATGTTGTAGCGTATCCATCCAGTTGTTCCACGCCAATCTGGACTGGTGAAGACTTCAAAACTTGGGATATTGCGACCACTTCCACCCAGCCATTTTCGCTTTTCACCAATTTTGACTCGTATATCTGCATCTTCACCGACGACGTGCACCCACTCGATTTCCATATCAGTCAGCTTCTTTGTTAGTGTATGAAGTGTGGCTTCAGTTTCTTGCCAGCGCTTGATGGGATTTTCATCATCAAGATAACAAGCATTTATAATCTCACCCCAGTATTCTTCGAGCGACATACCGGCAAATGACGCCATGGCTTCAGTTCCGTAGAGACCGAGTGTCCAGGTAAAATTTCCTTCATTTTCTTTTTTCTGCATTGCTTCACGGTAGGGCTTGATGGTTTTAAAACGATTCATAACTTTACTGCCATCGATACCAGCGAGTTCATATTTCTCGTGTTCTGCTATCATATACAATCGGTGATCACAATCCTCGACGGTTCCGAGGAGACGTTTCAACGGTCGATAATTGATTTGTTCATCGTTTGCGAGTTGGAAAAAACTTCTCTGAAGTCCGTCAGGAATAATATCGACGACAGGATGACCACCAGACCGGAGTACAGCGTCGTGGAGGGGTTGGAGCATCGGACGTGCACATTCTGGTACGCAGAGAAGGACGACTTCACCAGCCTTGATTCCAGCTCCGCCACCGAGGGCGAAATTGACGAGGATATCTGCGTAGCGTTCGAGGATTTGAGTAGAAGGAGTGTACATAAAATAAAAGTTAAATAAGCATGATTTTTACCTCTTCTGAGATTTTATTTTTCCCAGGCATAGTATTGAAGATGGAATATGTTTTTCCATCTTCTTGTTTCATTTCTCTGATTTTTTCTTCTGTTAATTCTCGGCACTGGTCCATCGTTTCAGTTATCTCACAAGCATCAAAAAGTACTATCGCATTTCCGAGTATATTTGTGATTGGACGAGAGAGAAATATTTTTTTATTTTTTACCTGATAGGCTGGGAATTTTCATAAATTATAGATACCTTCTTTGTAGTCTGGATATTCCATGACATGTTCTTCTCCATCAAAACTATGACTGTAATCAGTCGCAATTTTCTTTGTCTGTGAGCGTAATCTGACAACACTTTCTGTCTTGTAGAGGAGTATATTTTTGAGAGTTTTTTCATCCCAAAAATGACACTCAACAGGTATTTCTTTGTAGATAAAATTGAGGCTGAATTGCTGAAATTTTCCTTCGAGAAATCATGTTTTTATTCTCTCTATATTGTACTTCTGAAAAAATTTACATGACGCGAGTTCGTCCAATAAATCCGCTGTTATCGTGAGTTGTAAATCGATATCTGATTCGGGCGTGACACTATAATCCTGACCGTATGCCATCGATCATGTGAGGAGAATGGATGAGCTACATTTTGCCAGAGTGTTTATGATAGACTCGATGATGTCGACTCGTTTTTTTGTCGCTGTTATCGCTACGCGTTCTTTTGGTGGGGAGAAATTTTTATCAAACATGGAAACAGAATATAAAGGGAATATATGTTGGCATTGTAGAGAAATATATCAAAAAGAGAAGATATTTTTGACTTCCGAAAGTCTTTCCCTAGTATTTCTCTTATGAAAACCCAAACAAAAAAAAGTCCTACAAAAAAGGCATCTACACAGGAAAAATCTCCTGTCGCAAAAAAAGCTGTTCCTGCAAAAAAAGTAGTATCAAAAGCTAAAGTCGAAAAAGTAGCACCAAAGAAAACTGCACCAGTCGTTGCTCCTCCTGCTCCAAAAAAAGTAGTCACAAAATCTGCTCCTGCAAAAAAATCTGTTCCAGTAAAAAAGGAATCAGCACCAAAATCTGAAACCCCATCTACGAATAATTCTATGAAAACATCTGCAAAAGAGGGTGTGAAAATGCTCGGTATCCTCCATCTCGTTGGAAATATTTTTTCAGGAGGTGTTCTTGGAATCATTCTCGTTGTTCTCTACCTCGTTATCCGAAAAAATGATCTTTCACAGCTCGAAAAGGAGACATGTTATGAGATTATTAACTTCAACCTCAGTTTCATACTCTACACCTTCGTTGCTGCATGTTCTATGGTTCTCCTGGTTGGTTTTGTACTCTTACCGGTTGTTGTAGTTACTGCCATTGTCCTCATGATTATGGGTTTCCTCAAGCATTTAGTTGGTGAAAATTACAAGTACCCGTTCATCATCCGTTTTGTGTCATAAAAAAGGGTTGTCTTTTTAGAAAAAACGATACTATTCACTGCGTGCCAATGTAGCTCAGCGGTAGAGCACAGGACTCATAACCCTGTGGTCGGCGGTTCGACTCCACCCATTGGCACCATTTGTATTGTTTGACATTAGCCATAATTTCATACAGTGTAAGGACATGTCGCGGGGTAGAGCAGTGGTAGCTCGTCAGGCTCATAATCTGAAGGTCGGTGGTTCGATCCCACCCCCCGCCACCAAAGAACATTTTTCAATCAAGTCCCATTCGTGGGATTTTTTTGTGCATGGCAATCGAACCAAATGCCACTCGAAATGCCATTCAAGGCATTTCTCCGGTTCGACCTCACCAACCAAGGAACATCGAAAAAACCTCCAAATATTTGGAGGTTTTTTATTGTTTTTATATTATTTTAAGCCCTTAAAGAATTCGAGTATCCATGTTCCGCCTCCTGGTGACTGCCATGAGCCACCCGTTGGCCAGCTATGAGGGTCGTTATTGTATCCTGTGTATCCTTCACACCACACTACAGGGTTACCTGATGAGCAGCTATTGTATTTGGTACAGGTGAGAGAACCTATTTGGACATTTTCGGTTGATGACTCGCTACATTCATTGACCTTGAGACGAGTATTTCTCGCACTGACTCCAGACGCATAAGAAGAGAGGTGGTCATCGACGTTTTGGAAGAACAGAGAGGGGGTTGGCCCTGTACATGCTCCTGTAAAGCCTCCTGATCCGACGACGGCAAGGCCGTTTATGAATTCTCCACGCAAGCAGGCTATCCGCTGCGCCATCCAGCCACCGAGAGAGTGTCCTATGGCATATACTTCATTTCTATTGACGCAATAGTTATCAGATACTTGTTTCAATATGGCATCTATGAAGGTCATATTTTCTTTTTCACTCCAGGAAAAACTACTCCCAGAACTGGAGGGAAGCCCTGCAGGATAGGCTACGATAAAATCTGATTGTCTCCCCAATCCCATATATGACTGAACCTGATCTTTGCTATTTGTTCTTCCATGGGTTGCTACGGCGAGAGCGTATTCTTTGCTATTTGTGTATCCGCTTGGTATGTAGAGATTGTATTTTCGTTCTTTGCCCGCTATGGTGATAGTATTTTCCCCTGATATCAATGATCCATTTGCTTGGCAGCCTGTGCTTTTTGTTGATATGGTGGTATTTGTTCGTTTGAATTCTTGTAAACGGACGATGAGTTCGGCTGATTTTCCGCGAGATATGAGAGTCTTGAGAGTGTATCCTTGTGTGAGGATTATATTATTGGTATTGAGTGTATTTTGGAGATTTGCGTACCAAGGAGATCCGTCTGTACTGATTCCAAGTGAAAATGCTTTATTCCCAAAGGCTCCAGCCTCGAGTGTTGTGACAGAATCGTTGGGTTTAAATTTTCCATCTTCAAAGCCATTGGCAATTCAGAGCTTATTTGCAGCACAGATATACTTGTGATACCACATATTTGGGTCGACATCGGGGAAACATTTCTCAGTTCCTATTTCAGGAAGAGTGATAGCGCTTGCTCGAAGTAAAATCGTGAGAATCTCTGCTCGAGTGATGTTATTTTCTACTCCATAACGACCATCACCATAGCCATCTGTGAGTCACTGATTTTGGAGGCTAAGAATAGAATCTCGATACCAAGAATATTCTATATCTGTGAAGTCTGCCAGAGTCTGATTGAGGAGGAAAAAACATGAGAAAAGAGAAACGAGAAGAATTTTTTTTGTATTCATAGTGGTCTGATGGTATGATATTCTAGATTGAACACAATACTCTTGTGTGAGCATTCTGTGAGGAAGGCTAGACTTTTTTTGCAGATGATTTTGCCGTTTTTTTCTTTTTAAAAATCTTTGAAGAGGCAAGAGAGGGTTTCTTTTTTTTCTTGATAGCTGTCTCGATTTCCTCTACTCTTTCTATGAGCTGATCTTGTTCTTTTTCTTCTTCTTCGAGACTATCGGCGAGTTGAGAGATTTTCTTTTCACTTCGGAGTGCACGGATAAAGCCAGAGGTGAGAATACCTGTCGGGAGTGCTACAAGTCCAACGCCAACCATGGCGAGTATCATACCGAGTATACGACCTCAGAAGGTAATAGGGTAGAGGTCTCCGTAGCCAATAGTGGTGAGAGTAATAACAGACCACCATATACCATCAAATATATTTTGAACATGAGGATTCGTACCATTTTCTATAGCGTAAAATAATACTCATGCTATGAGGATACACTGCAGAGAAAGTATAAAAATAACCATCATCTCAAACCATATTTCTTTTGACATATCTCGGAGGAGTCTCAGTACTCGCGACGAGCGATAAAAATGAAACATGTTGAGTATTGATGTGAATCGAAGTACTCGGAGTATGACAGTGTCCGCATTATGCAGGTCATGTGTCCATATCATCATAAAAAGCGGAGCTATGACGATCATATCGATGATAGTCAGAGGATGAAGAAGGAAAGACATTACTGACCTCACACGACTCATTCATTCGTGTTTTTGTGCAGCACTCCAGAGTCTATAGAGCAGCTCTGCCAGAAACGCTGCGAGTATGGCTATATGTATGGAGAGGAAGAGATTTTTTAGCTCTGGTGTCATCACGCTCTCTACTGATTCTATAATTGTCAGAGTGATACTTGTGATAACCAAAATAACCATCAAAAGATTGATGGTCATGTTGAGTTTTTCCTCAGATTTAAATTCAGAAGGGAACATTTCTTCCAATTGTAGGAGATTTTCTGTCTCTTCCTAGAGTTTATGGTGGAAAAACAAAAAAATGTTTCCTCAATTACTTTTTTAGAATGCTCTGGCAAAAATAGTTCTCATTTTTCCTTCTTCGATTTCTGGCATCAGTTCATCTGTGAATTGTCCTTGGAATGGCATACAGCGTGTTGTCGCCTTGTAGGTTGTTTTGATGTGTGTTTCGAATTTCTCATCACCATCCCATGCGTAGAGCGCAAACTTCCCAGCCTCAACAGCTGCTGCGATATCTGCTTCATTGTGGCACACAACTGTATTTTCTCGTAAACGATTTCTGCTTTTTTCGAGGAGAGCTTCTTGTCCTTTTTGGAGGAGTTTCTGTACTGTTTCTCGGAGTTCAGAGAGCGGCACGATGTTCTTTTCTCCTATGATTCTATCAGCGACAACAACATTTGATCCGGCCATATCACGAGGCCCATATTCGATACGTATAGGATATCCTGAGAGTTCCCAGTCATTGATTTTTTCACCGAGTCGAGCATCGCGTGCATCAAGGAGTATTTTTTCACCGTTTTGATTTATTCGTGCACGGAAATATTGTCCCTGTACTGGTATATCAGTATTGTCTCAGAGGAGCGTGCTCGCTACTGTATCTGTATACTCTCTCACGCCCGCTTCGTCATTGGCGTAGAGGGGGAGAAGAGTCGCTGTATACTCAGACATTTTCGGTGGTATCACGAGTCCACGATTATCAGAGTGGCTCGATATGAGTGCGCCAAGGAGACGAGTGCTTGCCCCCCATGAAGTATAGTATGGATATGCTTGTTTTCCTTCCTTGTCCTGATATGACACCTCAAATTCTCTCATAAAATCCTGCGAAAGAAGATGTGACGTACATGACTGGAGAGCCCATCCATTGCTCATCATAGATTCGTAGGCGTAGGTGTGAAGTGCTCCTGGGAATCGTTCACTCGCTGATTTTTCCCCTTCTAACCCGTCGATTGCCATGTATTCTCTGATTGTTTCTATGTACACACGATTGAGTACATTGATGAGGAAATCGTGGGCATCTTGTTCTGTGAGATGGAGTGTGTGTCCTTCTTGCCAATGAAATTCTGATGTACGGAGAAATGGTCGAGGGCGTTTTTCCCAACGCATGACGTTTGCCCACTGATTGTAGAGGAGGGGGAGGTCTTTATAGCTCTGCAGTTGTTTTTTGAAAAAATCACAAAAGAGTGTCTCTGATGTGGGACGAATGGCGAAGTGTTCAGGGAGCTCTTTTCCACCAACATGTGTCACAGTGAGAAATTCTGGCGCAAAGCCTTCTATATGATCTTTTTCACGTTCAAAAAACGATACAGGTATGAGGAGGGGGAGCATGATATCCTGGACACCCATAGCCTTCATCTTTTTGCTCATAATCTCTCGGAGTGTATTCCAGAGCGTGACTGCTTTTGGGAGAAACGTGATACATCCTGTTACTGGAGCGTACTCAAACATATTTCCTTGATGAGCTACATCGAGGTACCACTGAGCATAATCTTGCTCTTGTGTGGCCATAGTAATTTTCGTTTTTGTCATGGACTTGATTATAGAAGAAAGGAGCGAAGCGCAAAATTTCTTGATATTTCTTTGTTCAAAATCTTGAAATCGATGATATATGCTCTATACTGAGCGTATATTATTTCTCTAAAACTTCGTTTATGAAAAAACTTTTTCTTACTATTGGACTCCTCTCATTTCTCGGCGGAGGATATTATTTGAAACAAAATTATGCTTTTGTTCAGCTCTCAAGTGAGCAACTCGTACAGGTGGGTTCGAGTACTCTCCAATCATCTGTTCTCAGCCCTACTTCTGGAGAGAACCAGGCTCTCCACTCAGACGTACTCTTACGTGTCGGCTCTTTCGCAATTGTGAAGAATTCTTCAACACTGCTCGCACCTGCTCAGGCGAAGTAGGGTGTTGCCTGAGAGGAATTATCTCTGTTCTTGTTCCTAGTATTTTTGTAGGATCAGACAGAAACTCTCGTACTTCTTGTTCCCATTTTTTGAATGCTATAATGGCATTTTGATGGGCAGAACGCTGATCGAGGGAACGAATAGTTCTCTCTCCGAGCATTTCAAATTTCTTTGGTTCGTAGAAATACTCACTGTAGTCAGTATTGTCGATGATTTGACATCCAGTTCCGCCACGAGAGGCAGTTTTCCCAGCAGCATGAACTATGTTGTGTAGGTAATGCACTGCGATATTTTTTCGAGCATCCGCTATTATCTCGTCTATGCTGTAGCGTAAATAGTATGGTATTTTCTGAAATCGCATAAAATATATATTGAGACCAGAATTCTATAAATAATCAATAAAAAGCAAGAAAAAACAGAAAGTCTGGATTTTTGTTGATAAAAAATCAGTTTTTATTACTCTAACGCTCATATTTATTATTCCTTATTTTCTCTTATGTATCATATTGTTTGACACAAAAACCCGGACACAGATGCTATACTTTCTGCTCTCGTTGCAAAAGAATATTTCCTCGCTATGGGGCAAAATGCTGAAGCCTATAGGCTCGGAGACCTCAATAAGGAAACAGAATTTGTCCTCAAAAATATCGGTGTTGAACCCCCAAAAATGATTACAACACTTGATGCTGGTTCAGAGGTTGTGTTGGTCGATCACAACGTCAAATCACAGGCTATCGATGGTCTCGACACGCTCAAGGTAAAATGTATCATCGATCATCACTCAGTTGAGTCTCTCTCTACGAGCGAACCAATTCAGCTTCGTTTTGACCCGGTGTGCTCGACATGTTCTATACTTTTCCTCATGTTTGCTGAACAAGATCTCGAAATCCCAGACCATGTCGCGAAAATGATTCTCGCAGGTATTCTCTCTGATAGTCTCGCATTCCGATCTCCAACAACAACAGAAGAAGATCGTGAAATCGCGGAGTATCTCGCAGAAGATCTCGGTATCTCTGATATTCAGGCATTTGCAAAGGCTATGTTTGATGCAAAGTCTGACCTCGGAGATATGGCGACCAGAAAAATCCTCGAACTCGATTACAAGGTATTTTCTGTGGGTGAAAAAAAGTTTGGATATGGTGTTATGGAGACCACAAGCCCTGCTTATGCTATGGGGCGTAAAAACGAAATCATCTCTGATATGCGTGCTCTCAAAGAGGAGACTGGTCTCAACGCTATATTTTTCTCTGTGGTTGATATTCTCGCTGAAAAAAATCTCACATTCGTTGCAGGAGATATAGAAAAAGAGGCTCTCAAGGCTGCATTTTCGGCAGATACAGTCGATATGGTGGCTGATCTCGGTGGTCGTCTGAGTCGTAAAAAAGAGCTCGAACCAGCACTCCGAGCGTATTTTGAGAAGAACTAGCATATTCCATACTTGCAACTTCGATAAATTATTTATACTCAAGACGCACTCAATAACAGGGTGCGTCTTATTTTTCATACTACAATATGAAGCCTCTTGAACCGCAGTTTGAACTGCTGACGTTTTATCATTTCGTCGATATCCCAGAAAGTGAAGTCGAATCTGTCTGTGCTGAACATCTTCAATTTTGTTCTGACATAGGACTTCGTGGACGTATTTATATAGGTACTGAAGGTATCAGCTCAACTGTCTCAGGTAATCTCTGACAGTGCAAGGCCTATCGTATGTATCTCGAATCAACCAAATATTTCAAAAATATTGCTGATATAGAACCGAAGGCAACTCTTGTCTCAGGACATCAATTCCCAAAACTCACTGTCAAAGTCCGTCATGAAATAGTCGTCCTCGGTGAAAAAGTGACAGGAGAAGAAGTGAAAAAATTTAAAAAAGAACTATCACCAGAAGAATTTAAGAGAATTATCGACGAAGAAGATCCAAATTATCTCATCCTCGATATGCGTAATGACTACGAATATCGTCTAGGTCATTTTAAATGAGCTATTCCTGCCGGTACTGTGAATTTCCGAGAAGTACCAGAATTGCTTGCTCGGTACAAAGATAAGGCTCAGGGAAAGAAAATCATATGGTATTGTACTGGTGGTATACGTTGCGAAAAAGCGGCAGTCCTGGCCAACAAGGCTGGTATCGAAGATATCTATGCTGTCGAAGGAGGCGTGGTAAAATATGTGAACACTATCAATGATGGTAACTGGCTCGGTAATCTCTACACGTTTGATGATCGTGTGAGTACTTTTGTAGGGGACTCAAAAACTCATACGACTATTGGTACTTGTCTCCATTCTGGAAAGCTCACAGACCACTGCGATAATTGTCGTCATACAGAGTGCAATGCTCGTATGATTGTCGATTTTTCTGAACATAAAAAACACATGGGTTTTTGTTCGAGTGATTGCTTTGAACAGTCTCTCAATTCTCTTCTCATCAAGGATGTAGACTGGGATGTGCTCAAGATAGCAGGGGAAAACACAACCTATAAAGAGCTCAGATCTCTCGTAAAAAATGGTAAAATGAATCTCTCGGATGCAAAAGATATCGTCACGACCCACTTACGAAAAAAGCTCTGAAAGACCCTATTTACACACAAAGAGAGCCAGAAAGAAGGAGTGATACAGATGGATTAATCCTTTGCAAGATACTCATCAATAGTTTTCTCCCAGGTTCCACCTGCGTCGATGATTTTTGCTTTTTTGAGCAATGTTTTTGCTTTTTCTTTGTAGCCAGCTTCGTGAGCGAGTATGCCTCATTGTACGAGCGCTATGAGATCATTTTCATTTTTGGTGAGTAGGGAATCAACCAATGTTTGGGCTTCGGAATTTTTCCCAGTGGCTCTGAGGTACCATACTTCGAGACCAGCAATGTTTTCTGCATTTGGAAATTTTTCTTTTCCTATTTTGATCCATTCGCCAGCATTTCTGTTTTCTTCGTGCACGAGTGCGAGATAGACAGCATTATTGATATCTGATTCTGTTACATCTTCTTCGAGCATGAGATAGCCTAGAACCTGAAACATGTTTTTTGGAAGATCTAATACGTAGTAATTGTAGGCGAGTTTTCTCTCAACTACTGTCTTTGGTTTATAGCCACCAAGAACTGCTTTGTTGAAATATATATTTGATGTTTCGTAGTCCTGTTTTTCGAAGTGAATAAGTCCGAGTATGAAATCAGCTTCTGCGTCTTTTGGTTCTAATTTTTTGTATTTTCAGAGGACTCATTGCGCTCGTTCATACTGTCCAGTCATAAATGCTGAGAAGCCAACTATTTTCAGTATTGGTCGGTAATCTGGTTTTCTTCGGAGGACATTTTCGCCGACTCGGATAGCTGTCGTAAAGTCCTGATTCTTATAAAAAGCACCTATCAGGAGTGCTTCCTTGTAGCTGGGGTCTTTATTCCCCAGGCTTTCATAGTTCTTGAGCGCGTTTTTGAGATCCCTGATGGGAGCATAGTCGTGCTTATAAGCACGAATAGCATTTTCACATGATATAAATTCATGTTCACATTTCCATGATACCTCGTATGCCTGTTTTATATTCTCTGGTAAATCGAGCTTTTCGAGTGCTGATACAAACTCATCATCTCCTGTGTAGCGAAGTGCGTGAAGAAATTCTTCCTTTTCCGAGAGATACAGATCGTCGACAAATTTTTTGTAGAGGTCTGAGCTTCTCTGAAAGTTTTTTGCTTTATATGCTATATGAGCGAGCTTCCTCTCAATATCAGATGATGGCTCCAGTCGGAGTATACGTTCATAGAGTCATGCTGCTTCACGGTATTCATTGTTTGTTGCGAGATAATCAGCACGTTTTGCGAGGATACTTGCTCGTTCTTTTTTTTCACTCTCCACGAGACGACTGTCGACAGCAGTTTCTGCTCATGCATCTGTATTCTTTGTTGTATGCACAAAATTACTTGATCCGCCAGAGACTTCTCCCGAAATAAGCGGAGTTTCGATTGCGACTGGAGTTTCTTTTTGCCAGAAAAAATAGTCTGAGGCGCTACATCCACTCAAGCTCAATGTTGTTATGGAGAGGATAGCGGAGGATGTGAAGAATCGGTGAAGCATCTTGCAACTTAGGAAATCAATCGTACACTTTGACCGTTATAGTATAATTTTTCACTCTATGCACAAATTTTTCACTCTTGCTCTTGTCTCGATACCACTTTTTGCGAGTATTTCGACTTTTGCAGCCATTGATGATACTCAGGTGATTGACCGTGAATCAACCACCGTGAGTGATATAAACCTCAAGAGTTTTGCCTCGTGTGAAGCTATGGATACTGTGCTCACCAAATATTTCAAACAAACTCTCATAGATCAGGTCAGTATGTATGGTGGTTCTCTCGGTAAGCCAGTGATGATGGAAAATGCTACTGCTAATCCGTCACCGAGCTTGGATCGCGGAGGTATCGGTGGGGGAGGGGGTGATGTGAGCTTTAGTCAGACAAATGTACAGATAGCTGGTATTGATGAGGCTGAAGTGGTCAAAACGGATGGAAAATATATCTACTATGCTTCTAACCAGCCTGATGCGGATGGTTTCAATTACGTGACTATTACTCGTGCAGTTCCTGCGAGTGATATGAGTCTCGTCAAACGTATCAAGCTCCCAAGTAATTATGGGAATATCCAACTCTATCTCGCTGATGGTCGTCTCACGATTCTCGCGAATAGATGGAATCAGAACTACGTCTACAATCCTACCCCTGTAAATATCTGAAATGGTTCGGTGACTGTGGTCGTCGTATATGACATTGCTGATCCGACACAACCACAGCTGTCTCGATTTTATACCGTCAATGGCGACCTATCTCAGTCTCGTCGAGACGGAGATTATCTCTACGTCCTCTCTCAGAATTATGTTTCTCTCAATACTTGGGGTCCTGTTGGTATGTATAGCAAAGAGGAAGTGTCTACGTATATGGATAAAAAATTTGAAGTAGATACTATCCTCCCACAATCTATCGACATCAAACGTAACAATTCTACTGCACCTCTTGATGTAGGGGGTAAAAAAATACCATATTCTATTACTCGTGGGAAGGTAAAATGTAGCGAGATCGAATACCTTCTTCCAGAAAAGCCTCAGAATCTGAGCTTCCTCACTCTCTCGGTCATTCCTCTCCGAAGTGATACTGACGTCACTCGAAAAGTTATCTACGGTGATGCTTCTCAGTTCTTCATGTCGAAAGAGAGTTTCTATATTGTTGGCAATTACTGGAAGCAGGGCGGTAATTTCTCTTGTCCGCCAAATGCTCGCTGTATCATGCCGATGTTCCGTTCTGAACAAAACTCTCTCATTCACCGTTTTAGTATGAAGAGTGGAAAAGTTTCGTACGTCTATTCTGTCCTCACTCCAGGCATGCCACTCTCACAGTATGCCCTCAATGAACGAGATGGTGTTCTCTTTACGGCTAATCAGAAGGACTGGACAACAAATGGTGTTGATATTTTTGCTATTGATACAACAGGGAAGCTCCTCTCAAAACTCGAAAATGTCGGAGCGAAAGAGAGATTTCAGGCAGCTCGCTACATAGGGAATCGTCTCTATTTGGTGACATTTGAGCAAATAGATCCATTGTTTGTCATTGATACTACAACTCCGAAAAATATGAAAATCATGGGCGAACTTCTCATGCCTGGGTATTCGACCTACCTTCATCCGTATGACGATAATCATCTCATCGGTATAGGGTATGATACAAAAGAAAATCAATGGGGAGGAATAACCAATGCGGGGATAAAAGTAGACCTCTATGATGTCTCTGATATCACAAAACCGAAACAGAAATATTCTCAGGTGTATGGCGGAGTATGATCGTCCTCTGATGCTCTATCAAACCCTCGTGCACTCGTCTGGGATGATGTCCGCAAGGTTCTCCTCTTACCATCGCAACTCATGGATCAGAATCAGATTACTTATCAGTATAATTCTGCATGGCAAGGTCTCCTCGCTCTCAAGATAGATAAAAATACTGGTATCACACAAGAGGCAAAAATCAGCCATATAGATATGACGGGTATAGCAGAAAAAAGAAAGACTGAGTGTGCTCAATATGCCACACCTATCACGGAAGAGAAATGTTATACGCACATCGTCACTGGTGAAAAAGTCTGTCTCAAGCCACAAAATAATCCGGAAAATCAAAATATTCCTACCTATTGTTATGCGGAGTTTGATGATTCTTCTTATCTAGCTAATAATATCTGGAATCTCTATACATCCTTTGTGCAGAGAGGTCTCTACATCGGTAATTCTCTCTATACCGTTTCTCCAAATACTATTCAGGCAAATACCTATGGAGGAGGGTATGAGCTCCAGAAAAAGATTGATAATGTCGTTAAATAACATCATTAAAAAACTCACCATCCGGTGAGTTTTTTAATGATGTCAATGTCCACCACCATGTCATTCGCTGTGTCATCCTCCATGTCCACCTCCTCAGGCGATTTGTCCTATGCCGTGGAGTATGAGGTGCACCAAGAGAGCAGCTCCTCCGAGTCCGAAGAGGGGAAGGCTTGTTTCCATAATGGTATTTGAGAGGTATCCTATGACGATGACGAGAAGACCAGTTCTCGTTGGTCAAAAGAGCATGACCACTATCAGGAGGCGAGCACAATATCCGACTATTTCTCCGAGTAATCGTCCAAGCATCCCAAAAATATGCTCTCCATGTTCACCGCACCAATGTCCAGTGTGAACGAAACTGGCAAAGCCATTTTTGTGTTCATGTCCGTGGTGAGCATCATGTCCGTGGTGAGCATCATGTCCGTGGTGAGCATCATGTCC
>CAZVRL010000009.1:21064-36819 GCA_964630285.1 uncultured Candidatus Peribacteria bacterium
CGTGGTGAGCATCATGTCCGTGGTGAGCATCATGTCCGTGGTGAGCATCATGTCCGTGGTGAGCATCATGTCCACTGTGCCTATCGACCTGTCCTGGTGTATTGCTTTTTTGTGGCACTTTTTCGACGTTATTGATGATGACTCGTGCGAGTGGGTTCATACCATCATCGATCCATTTTTCTGCTACTGTGTGGAGTTTATTTGGAGATTCTTTGAGACTATTTTTTATCTCCCTCGTCCTCTCTCAAAGAGCATCTTCTGCGAGAACAGAGGAGACATGACGAGCGGGGACTATGCGACGATCAGCATTCATAAGTACGAATGCTGATTCTCGTCAATTTTTTTCTGTGTCAAGAGGAGTCTTAGAGTTTGTCGATGTTTATTGACTCTGAACGTGGGAGATCAATTGCAGCATTTACGAGGTCTCAGCTCGGTAGTCTCAGTGCTTTACCTCTGACACCACTTAACCATGGAGTCATGTGTTTCTGAAATTTTTCCGCTTCACCAATTGTCCTCACGAATCATTGTATTTTCTCGAATTTCAGACCTTTTATAGCTTTTTTTGCTACCCATTTTGCTCATTGCTTGAGGGCACCTCGTAATCATATTGCGCCAGCTTCCACTGCTGCTCAACCAGCTCCAGCTGCCGGCGCTGTGACAACGGCTGCTGCAGCTGCAGCGACATCGAGCACTGTATCGAGGAAGAAAAATCATACATGTACAAAACCGTCTGCTATATGTCACCGACTAAATTCCCTGTATGCGAACTGTGCATCTTGTATTTCTGCTGTTACAGGGAGAAGACCCATACCTGTTTCTAAAATTCTCTGCCCTATTCATCCATTTTTTACGCCATCAACGATACCCCAGAGTGTTTCACTGACATCAGTTTTATTCATACTCTCGAGATGGAGTCAGTCCTTCTTTTCTCTTATAGCCATAAATGCATTCAGATGTCCCAGGCTTTCTGACTTTATATTGATAGCTTCTCATTGTTTTTTGAGCTCAGCCCAATATTTCTTAAGAGGTTCTCTGTATTCTTTTAAGAGTCATTTTGTACGAGCTACGAGACCACCATGGCTCTCTTCTACGAGTCTTATATTTTCTTCAATTGTGGCATCGCTTGCTTTTGCTATTCATGCAGCATCACAGAAAAAACTGAGTTGATATTGATCTGTTATAGCCTCTATTTTTTGTAAAAATGGTTTGATGTCTTCGGGTATTTTTTCATTACTATCTTTACTCGTTTCTACTTTTTTTTTATCACCTTCGTGTCCAAAACCATAGAATTTATCATTTTCTGATACATCTTCATCGGACTCATTGTCGAGTTCTGGAAGAGGAATATCGGTATTGTCTGTTTTCCATTTTTCTATAGCCATTTGGGCACCTACCACTGCTCCTATTGTGAGTACGAGACCACCGAGTCCTCGAGCAAATCGGCCGAGTTTTTTTGGTCCATGCAGAGGAGTTCCGTGGAGTCTTAAATGAATCACTTCTTGTAAGCGCATGATTTTACCTTCTCGCTGTGTCCATATTTTCATTTTTTGGTCGTATTCTGCTCATGTGATTTTTCCGTCTTTGAAGAGCTGGCTTGCATGAGCTCTTTCTTTTTGTATTTCATCTAGTTTTCATCGACTTTTCTCCATAAAATCATCCATCATTTTTTTATGATTTGGATTTGCTGGGTCTAGTGTTACTTTTTTCCCCGTTTCTGGTTGTCGAACAGTATCTGGATTTTGAGCAATATTTTCACGTACTGTCTGCTCCATTTTTCCTATGTTCTTTCTCTTTCCCGCTATTTCAGATTCCAGATCCTTTAAAACCTTTTTTATGCTGTCATTATCAGTGCTGAGACTTGCAACAGATTTTTCAAAGTGTGTTGATTCCTTTTCTAGAATATGAAATGCTTCTTTTATTTTATTTTCTCTTCACCATCAAGTTTGTTTCGCTTCGTAGAGAAGTTTTCTCGCTTTTTCTAATTGAGAAATATTTGCGTGTTGTCCACCTATTTTTCGTAATGTATCGAGTGGTATATATCTTTGTAGTCCTTTGAATTTGTGTATGTTTTCCCAGAAATATGCACTAAAATGATTTTTTGGATCTGAGAAAACTGATTTATAATCTCCAGCCGTTATTCTGTTCCATATATATTTTCCTCCTAATTTAGTTCACTTTCCAATCACTTCTAGTGGATATGTGACACTTTGAACAAATGAATTTTTAAAAATCGCACCTGCGAGTCATCATCTATTTCTAAATCAGAAAAAACCATTTCCTCTTAGCATATTTTTTGTTGCTGTAATCAGAAATACTGGAGCAAGTCCTTGTCAGTACTCCACAAGTCCTTCTTGCATTTCGAGTTTATCTTCAGGCTTATCCATGTTGAGAAATACTCACTGTATGAGATTCCATGGACCGAGAAAATATTTGTTGCCGAGATAATCTACTGCAAAAGTTTCTAAACCAATCGTCACCATTGATAATCAGTTTCTAAAAAATGCTTCTAATTTTGAACCAGATATTTTATTATTATTTTTTATACTTTCAGTTATTTCACTGACCATATCTCGAAAACCATTTCCAAATTTTCATACTACATTTAAGGCACTAATCTCATATTCGTTTATAACAAAATCCCGTGCAGATTCGTATTGTTTTGTATGATCAATCGTTGGATTGACACAGATATTTTTTGGGAGTCATTCTCTATTATTATACTTGTCGACAAAAACGTATTGGATTGTTGAGCCTGATTTGGATTCGTCTCGTGGAAATATTCTTATATCTGTTCCTTCTGTTGCTTCTATGAGGCTTCTGATATCGCTTTCCTCAATTTTCTGGGATTCTTTTAACTTTTTGTATATATTTTTCAACACTCCTGGAGATTCTTTGACACCGAGAAGTCTTGAATATGCTCATTCTTTACCTTCTTTTATTTCCCGAAGCTCTAATTCTTTTATAAGTGTCTCTACCCCAGATTTATTTACAGTATTTATCTTTTCTTGTTCTGTCTGTATGAGTTTTTCAGCTGCACTTCAGAGTATTTTTGTTAGAAATGCTTCACCATTGAAGTCTTTTATTTTTTGTTCGAGAGTTTTGAATTCCTCTGCAACAGCATCAAAGTTTATATCATCTGGTAATTCTCACATATGATTCTTCAGAAAATCTGATATATCCGGGATATTGAGCATATCACGTAAATCCTCAGGCCCTATATCTTTTGGTACCTGTATATGCTGTATGCCTTCGATACTATTGCTCGTAAGTCCTACTACGAGTCCCGCGGGGACTATAAGTCCTGGTGAAGCAAACTTGAGCAATGAGAGCATCATCGCTGTTCACTTCAATGTAGCACCGACAAACATTCCAGGCTTGAGAATCATCCCAAATGCTGCTGCAGTATTAAAAGCATCCTGGTGTTCACTGTATATTCTTTCACATCTTTTTTCAAAAGCGAGTACTTCTTTTTTGGCCCCCTGAATTGTTTTATGGTTCTGCAAAAATTCATAACCATCTTTTGGCGTATCTTTTTCAAAGTACTCTTCTAGTTTTGAACCATTTAATACAGCCCATATTTCTTCCGCACCTTCTTTTGCACCGATTCCTGCTTTTTCGAGAGCATTCTTCCACCATGATTTTTTGCCTTCTGCGTCAGTTGGCATTTCTCCAAGAGAAGCTCCATTTTTTTCGATATATTCATAGAGTTTTCCGATTCCAAAGAGAGCCACACCACCGATTCCAAAGAGTCGAAGTGCCCGATTTCGAGCCAATTTCCCGAGGAGTGATTTCTGGTCAAGTCATGAGAGACTTTTTTGCATTCCTTCAGGGAGTTTCCCTTTGATAAATGTTAAAATCCCAGTACCTGCTACACTGAGTGCAGCAATGGGTCAAACCTTTTCCAATATTCACTCTTTTCCTTCCCTTGTTTTTTCATCTGCTTTTTCTTTCACCTTTTCAAGAGCTTCTTCTCCATATTTTTTCATAGCTGCTTCAGGATTTTCCAGAAATTCTTTTTCCATTTCGGCGAGCTTGAGTTTCTCATCATATTCTCCTTTTTTACCAAAGAGACCACTAAACCAATTAGCGATTTTATATCCCCAGATCTTGAGTGAGAGTCCTATACCGAGAATCCACAGGCCTGGTTTGCTATATTTCTTCAGCCCTTCTGCTTTTTGCTGGAGTTCTTCCATTTTCTTTTTTGCTTCTCCAGTGAGCCCTTCTGCTTTTTTCTGTAGTTCATCTATGAGCCCACCAGTTTTTTCTTTTGTTTCTGAGGTGACTTCTTTCGCAGAGGCTATTTTTTCCTGAAGAAGAGCCTGTACTTCTTCAACAGGAGGGAGATTTTCATTACTGATGAGCGTCTTCCATTCTGTCTCTGTAAACTCGATAACGCCTTTCTTTTTTCCTTGTTCGAGAGCGAGATCAATAGTCTTTTGATATTCAGTCAGTCGCTCTTTATTTCTAGCTTCTTTTGTGAGCTCTTCACGGAGATGTATAAGATCTGTGAAGCTCTTTTTGTTCTGAAGTTTTTCTAAAAGTGACATATATAATATTAAATATCCCCTTTAAAATACCATATTTTAAAGGGGATTGCAAGATAAACTATCTTATTTCTCCAACGTACTTATTTCAGTCTCGAGTTTTGTTATTTGAGCTTCCACTTCCTTTATTTGTGGGGCTAAATCTTGTCTTCAGTTATTTTCATGTTTCCCCCCACCACCTTCCACCCATTCTTTCATTGTGGCAGCTACTTCTCGTCTTCATTGGAGTACACTTTTGAGGTCGTTAATATAGTCTTTTTGAGAATACTCTGAGTCCACTTTTTTTCTTTCTCGAATTATTTTCTCAGCTATATTAATTTTCTCAGCTTTACCCAGATTTCCATTACTTTCTGTACCATATCTCTGCGCGATTTCAGGAGTTACATTATCTTTGATAGATTCATAGTCTCTGCGTACTTCTTGTTTTCTTGCTTCTATCATTCTCTTCGCTACATCTTCAAACTGTTTCTGTGCTCTCAGAGCTTCTTCTGGAGTTATTGTTCTTTTCCCATTCTCGAGCTGAAGAGGGGGTTGCTCTCCTGTATTTTTCCCATTTTCGAGACGTAATGGTAATTGTACTCCATTGCCATTTTCGATTGGAAGGTTATTGTTACCAGAATATTCGAGTCCACGTACTGGCAAGACTGTTATCCCTTCAATCGCTGATAATGGTGATGAAATCGTCATGTTATTCCCATTTGTCATGGTGAAAATACCATCCTTGGTTATTTCCATTTTAACATTTGTTATACCATCCCCCAATCGAGCTATACCTTCGATAACGCCATTTGTATTTTTACTTACCAATATTTCTATATTGATCCTTCATTCACCCATTGTTACTACTACTGTTTCGCCTCTTTTTACTTCCTGCATTCTCTCTCTTGCTGACATGAAAGGGGATTCAGGAGCTTTCTCCTTACCTTTTTTGCTTCCGTTGAGTGCCTCATCAATGAGACGTGAATCATTTGCACGTTTGTACAAATCTTTCATTGTAACTTCTATCTTCGCTATTTCAGCGTTGAGCTCTTTTATCTGGGTATGAAGTTCGTAATTATTCTGATCCTTATCTTGCTTATCACTTAGTTTATTTCTCTTTGCTACAAGCTCATTTCTATGATTGTTGAGTTCTCTATATTTTTTTACTAGAGTATTTGTATAGAGCTCTCGTCTTTGTCCCTGATTGAGCTCTTTTATAAGCTCTCCCACCTTGACTGTTTTTGCTGCTTGTCCTGGTTTTGTGACTAAAAATATATTTTCATTGTTTCCAAATCTACCTGCCTCAATAATTGTTCCATCGTTGAGTTTGATTGGAGTACCAGGGAAATTTTCATGAAGCAGTGTTTCTCTTCCTTTTATCTGAGCTGGAGTTTCTGATGTTTTTACTTGTTCTTCTTTCTTTGGCTCTTCTTTGTTTTTCTTCTGAGGAGCTTTTTTTGCTGCAAGGAATTCCATGGCAATAAGCGGTATGATTTCTTCTAAACTAGCATTTTTTATAGCATCTGGAAGGCTCTTTCCTTGCATTGCTTGAAATACTTCATGAAAGAGGCATGCAACGGCGAACGATTGTTCTGTGTCCTTACCAGTTACCAGAGCGTCAACGCCCTGCTGAACAGCCTCTATACCAGTGAGCGCTCCCAGGGCATTGATAGTACCTCGGGCTCCTGTTGCTGAAAATCTAGCGAGATGTCCTGAAGCTTGAATAACTCTATAATTTGAATCAATAAGAGCTTGCACACCACGAGATCCTAGACTATTTATCGTACGTATACCAGGAGCTGCACCGATACGTCATAGAATTGCTCCTGATGCTCGTTGCATATATGGGAATACCACACCGAATGCAGCGCCCCAGCCTGCTTCTGACCAATGAAATTGTCATTCATGGAAGAAGTCTCTTGCAGCACTCGCTGACAGTGATCCAGTAGCTCCCTGAAGAGCACTGTATGAAAGGCGAGCTATTCGTCATGATGCTGCTGTTCCCTGTGCAGCCGCCTGCATAGTTATGCCCAGTCTTCCTGCTCTTGCTAGTGTTCCTATCGCTGCACCTGGAATGGCGAATGCCGCTAATTCTACAGCAATTCTCTGGCCTAATTTTGAAACATCATCCCAGCTCGTCCATGCAATTTTTTGCATAATCTCACTTCCGTCGTAGATATTTCCAGTTGTTAGTATCCCCATGTCTCCTGACTCGTAGAATTTATGGAGAAGGTTGGGTACGACGCCCGCAACGAATACTGATTCTACACCTATTCCTATCATATTATCTTTTGCATCTTCTATTTTTGTTTGATCTTGGACAGAGAGAGAATCGTATTTATTCCCAAACATTTGTTGAGCGAGATTTTCACGCATATCTTTCCAGTTGTTCTCCACGGCGCGTACTTGATCTTGTACCACACGTGTGATGTATCATCTTTCTTCATCTGTTATTTTTCCACCTTCTGCCTCAAGAGTTTGGAGTATTTTATCGAGGGCTAAATTAAATTTATTAGCATCGTACCCGTCCTCTTTGAGCTCTTTTACGAGATGGTTAATTTTTGAACGGTAGTTTTTGAGTTTATCGTTGTCATTTGGGTCTTCTTCGAGTGCAATTCGAGACAATCATCCAAGTGCCCCAGCTGAGCTTCCGTCGTCGCCAAGGTACATTCCACGCATATAGTGAAATATTTGAATTCTATTTGAGCGATTCATTTTTTCTACAGGAGTACCATCTTCTGGTATATTTCCGACGTGCTTCTTTATTTCTGCTAAATCATCTTGATCAACAATGTCATCATATGTTTCTTCCATGTGTTGCATATGTTGAAAGAGACGTTCATACCGTTTATCACTCGGTATAGATGTATCTCATAGTTTGTCTCCTGTATCCGCAAGTATTTTTCGTAACAATTCTGTATCTTTTCCGATTGCTTTTATCTCATCTTCATCTAGTCCTGTACTTCTATCTTCTATAGCTTTTATATAGCTATCAATTACTTGTGATACAACTTGAAATTTTGGGCCAGCCTTCATTTCAGTGTATTTTCCAGCAACTTCGTTCCACAGTGCGGGATTATTGAGCATTTCTGCTTCTGCGTTTGCATCTAATCCTTCAGGATTAGCAATGTCTATGCCAGTATCATCTACAAATGCAGCGTTGTTTCTTTCAGGGCTTTTCCCTCGATTCCATATTGGAGCTGGTGCTGGAGCTGGTGCTGGAGCTGGAGCTGGAGCTGGAGCTGGTGCTGGAGCTGGTGCTGGAGCTGGAGCTGGTGCTGGAGCTGGTGCTGGAGCTGGAGCTGGAGCTGGTGCTGGAGCTGGAGCTGGAGCTGGAGCTGGAGCTGGTGCTGGAGCTGGTGCTGGAGCTGGAGCTGCTATATCAAGTGCCACATAGCCCGCATAAATCCATCCTTTATCCTTACCGGCATTTCCACCGTGTACTGTAGAATTATTATCAACTTCACAGTAATAATAGAGCTTTGATTGCCCGTTTTTTTCGTCTATTTTATATTCCGCTTTTAATACCTGGATAGTCGACCCAGGTTTCATGGCATCAACTCATTTGAGGACACCTTTTTTCTCTTTACGAATCCAGAGATCATTTTTACCTTCTCGTGTTATAATCATTCCATCTTTTCAGGTACCAATTTGCTCATTGAGCATTTTTGATCTCTCATCTTGAGACGAGTGTAGCGCTTCGGCTGCAGCAATTGACCCAGAGACATCTCGTGCCTCTTTAATGATTGGTTCAAATCTTTCTGACATAGTAAAAAAGTTAATAACATACTGATGTTACTACACTTTTTTTCTTGATGCAAGTATTTCGTAAGTGTTCTAATTATTTTCTTGTCTTGAATCCCACTCGTATCATTTTGATCGTATTTCTGACTCTGTAAGCCCGAAATATTTTTTTGTAAGAGAGCCATTATCGTCACCCGTCACATCGTAGTGTAACTGTTCTATCTTGATCCATGCGTGGCCAAATTTAGGAGATCCTGGTTTATCATCCAGAGTTGCTGTTCAACTCATTACTCTCACATTATCTATACCTGCAAATGATAAAAGCAACAACATGAGCTCACTGTAGCCATCGCATACTCCCATGTTATTTTCAAATGTTTTAACGCCAGAATGTATCTCTGGTCAGATAATTGGCTTTATTGCATTTTCTCCTTTTCAGAGCTTGTGATAATAATCGCCCATAAATTTTTCATAGGTAGTCTTATCTATTATGTATTGATATATTTTTTCTATAATTTTTTCTCTATTCCCACCGCTTTCATTCCTTATCTCCAGAGCCTTTTGTTTTATAAGAGGGAGTGTATCAACCTTCATTGAGCCGATGTTATCTTCGGTTAATTCTATTGCTACTTGCCGCCCATTTTTTATTCCATTGAATATGTCTGTGGGAATCATGACTTTTTGTATGGTCGATCTACGTCAGATTATTTGACTTATTTGATAATTTAGTGGATTCGTTCGTTTTACTATTATTATTTCTCATAATGAAGATATGCCATTTAGTTCTTTCAAGGAATTCCCTGTATCTTCCCAAAAACGTATATTCTTTAGTTCGTAATAATGGTCGCTCCATGTACTTACGTCTGTTGCATCAAATCTCTCAAGACTTTCTTTCTCGAGTGTATTAAGGGGTACGGAGTATAGTTCTGGATTTTCTGGAGCTGGTGCTGGAGCTGGAGCTGGTGCTGGAGCTGGAGCTGGTGCTGGAGCTGGAGCTGGAGCTGGTGCTGGAGCTGGAGCTGGAGCTGGAGCTGGAGCTGGTGCTGGAGCTGGTGCTGGAGCTGGAGCTGCTATATCAAGTGCCACATAGCCCGCATAAATCCATCCTTTATCCTTACCGGCATTTCCACCGTGTACTGTAGAATTATTATCAACTTCACAGTAATAATAGAGCTTTGATTGCCCGTTTTTTTCGTCTATTTTATATTCCGCTTTTAATACCTGGATAGTCGACCCAGGTTTCATGGCATCAACTCATTTGAGGACACCTTTTTTCTCTTTACGAATCCAGAGATCATTTTTACCTTCTCGTGTTATAATCATTCCCCCTTTTCAGGTACCAATTTGCTCATTGAGCATCTTTGATCTCTCGTCTTGAGACGAGTGTAGTGCTTCGGCTGCAGCAATTGACCCAGAGACATCTTGTGCCTCTTTAATGATTGGTTCAAATCTTTCTGACACAGTAAAAAAGTTAATAACATACTGATGTTACTTCACTTTTTTTCTAGATGCAAACTTTATCTACCTAATTATAGAGCGCCTTTAATTTCTCTAATTCACCTATGAATTGTTCAAAATTATATGCCTGAGGCCCAACAACTCTGCCATCAGAATAGTAATCAACTCTCTGGACGACTTTTTGTCATTTTTTGTGTGACCATGCCACTTTATGTGTTCAGACAAAGCCTTTATCTTTTTCTGAACGAGTAGGCTCTGGATTGTGCCAAGATACGATAATCTCTTTTTTATCTCATTTTTTATTAACTCCAATGTAGCAATGATAGCTATCAAATGCTGGATTGGGATTAGTATTCATACTGCCTACAGGTGTTCCATGAGAGTTTTGAGCGTTTTTCGTAAAAGGTATGTATTCCCATCCATTCTGGTCCAGAGTTCTATCTATTTGATTATAGAGATTATTAAAACCATCTTCAGCAAGTGTTGTACTCGTGGCCTCAAACATGTGAGCTGCTCAAAAAATACGACTCATAGTTATCTCTCCAGAATTATTATCGTATGCGGAGAGTCACTGTTGATTCATCGCGTCATAGTTTTTCGGTGAGCATGCGGATGGACCGTATATGGCTGCAATAGTAGCTAAAACACCAGCACCTACTAAACCTATACGCCCTCCATGCTTTTTCATAGTTTGTTTACCATGAGGCGTGAGGATAGCATGATCATTTGCGTGTTGATTATCCTGTTCGTGGTCTTCGTGTGTAGTAGGGGATGACATAGTAGTATAAAATTATTTTTATATTATATAATATAACTATGTTTATTTATAAGTCAATATTATTTTTCTGAATTCAGAAGAAAACGGAAGGGGAGAGAAGGCTCTTTTTTTTCTAGGTCTAGGCTTTTTACGTATTCTGCCATTGTGTCATGATTTTTACTTGCATCACCTTTAGCCAAAAAATCATAAATTTCCTTATCATTCGTTGGTCCTGTGAGCCCTTCTACAAAATATTTCTTAAGTCTCTCTGTACTTATTTCTCACCATTCTTTTGCTTTTGGGGCTATTATTTTTAACACTTCTGCTTTTTTTCAAGTACCACCCATCCACCCAGGTATATAATTGAGCCAGCTATCGGCCATGTCTATTTCATCAATTATTTTTGGTAATGTCAGTTCTTTCCCAGCCCGAACATCATTTATTATTGCAGGGTTCACTTCTCCGTATCTTTCCCAAGATGTCTCAAGAAGTTTTAGGAATGTTTGCTTTTCTTCTGGAGTGGCTAGCTTACCAAGAGTTTCTTTTATTTTCTTTGCGTTTGCCTCTGTTGGCCTGAATGAGCTATATTTATTTTGTTCTGTAGGGCTTCATTCATAGAGGATGTAGAGCATAGACCCAACAGAATAGTCCCTCACTGCTGGTGTGAGTTCTGGCCGTGTAACCATTTCTACCCATTCACCTGGTCCTGATATACGTCATTGAAGGCTCTGAATTCTTCATTTGAGACTCATCCATTGTTCTTCAATTCACTCTCCCATGTTGGTAAATGGATGATCATCTGCTCTTTCTCTGTCAATTGGCTTCTTTGTTGTGAGTCAGTTAATCATTTCTGGTCCTCCGAGTGATTGCCATGCTTTATCAGCCATTGGGAGGGCTATGACACCTCAAACTAATGCCATTATGGTACCAAAAATTTTTCCGATAATACCACTCTTCTCTCCAAACATTTGTTTGAGCCCAAAAGCGAGTAGTCCTACTCCGATAATACCTGCTCAGAAAAGCTCTATTGATTTTCCAACTGGTCTTTGCGCGAGTTCTTGTAGATGTTGTTCTGGGCTTTTTTTCTTGTAGTTTTCACGTGCTTGCTCTACATATTTTTGCTGATTATCTTGTATCTTTATGAGATTTTCATCATTTTTCCTTTCTCTCCAGGCAAGCAAGAAAGTTTTTTGACCGGCATCGAGGTTCGATTTCTTTATCTCATCTACTGTGAGTGGTTGATTCGGATTTTTTTGGATTTTTTCTTCTAAACCCTCACGGTATTTTACGAGATTTTTTTCTTCTTGACCATGATATGATGCTGCGGTCATGTAGGTGGCTATTTTTGATACATTATCATTTTTTCGCAAGAAATTATTGCTGTCATATTGAAACTCAAGTGCACTCAATGCTTTCTGAAGTCCGTCTTTTTGTTGCTTTCTTTTTTCGTTAGGATTTGCCTTATTATCGTGGAGAATTGGCTGATAGTTTTTGTCTATCTCGATATAGAATCCTTGTTTTATTACGTGTTCCTGAATAAGTAATCAGTACATATAATCAATTCCATCTGCTGATATTTTTTCCTTTTCGACCCCATCGATTTTTATTTCTCATTTTTCTTTTGCAATCTGAGCGTTTATGAGGCTCATATCATCAGTAAATGTTTGCGGTTCTCCAAGGTGATGATCATCAAGAATCCTCTCTTCATGATAGAGGAGTTTTACGAGATCATCACGTGTCCATTTTGCGCTTTTGAGTTTCTCTGTTTTACGAGCTGTATCGAGCTTTACTTGTTGCTTTTCTGCCAGTCTCTTCATTTCCATTTCTTGCTCTCGAGCCTGCTTTTCATACCCTCATTCTCTCCGTCACTTTGGGCGAATTGGTTCTATATATCAGAGCTGTTTATATGCTGGCCAATTGTTCATAATTTATATTAGTGTCATCCGTGTCAGTGGTCATCTCATTTCCCATCCTTGTTGTGCGGCCACCATTTACGCCACTTCAAGAAACGGTTTGCCATAGAAGCTGTAAAAGTAATTCATATCGCTGGCACAACTGCAGACGAGAGTGCGGCTGATCATGCTATCCATCATGCCAATGCTACTGCACCTCCGACGGCACCTCATGTAACTCATGCTGCTACCGTGTTTCCTCCCAAAGACCGAAGCGGTTTTGGTATTTGATTTTTTGGCCAAATCAAAATTTTACCGAGGAGACCATTACCAAGTATTTTCTCTACCGCTCGATCATAAAATGACCCACTTTTGTGTTCATCTTTATGTCCATGATCATCATGTCCATGTTTTTCTCATTCTGCATGTTCATTTTTGTTTTCTCCTTTTTTTTCAGCATGTTCTTTGCTATTGTGTTCGGCTTCATGGTGGAGTTTGTGTGTATGTTCGATAAATTTTTTGTAGAGTCATTTTGCTGTCACAGCCTTTATCGTATCGACTCCTCATTTATTATTAGGTACATCTATACAAAAGCGAGAGTTAGCCTTATCGAGACCTGTTGGTTTATAGATGAAACATGATTTTCCATGAAAATCGAATTCTTGTCTTTGGTTCGTATTATTTACTAACTGACAAAGCTCTAGTATTGTATCTTTTTGAAATGGGTGTGGTTTTGAAGGGTCATGCACATGTATATGTTCTAATGGACCATGATTAGTCAACAATCAATCTAGAGTATTATGAGCATGAGCTTTTATACCAAAATTGTTTGGATATTCTACGTGAAAATGAGCCTGGCTAATATCTGTTGGTAGTGGTTGGTCTATGCGTACTTCATACTTTTTGCCCGCGAGTATATAATTTCCACGTCCATTTTTGCTTTCTGCTATTTCTTCACAAAGTTCCCGAAATGTATTTGCACTAAATTCTGTTCCCATGTCTCGTGTGCAATTCCCTGCATTGATACTGGTTCGTATTGTATTGGTCAGATGTGTTGCTATATTGCTGCCAGTTTCTCAGTTATTTGCAGGATTAGGATAATTCTCTGTCCTGCCTTGTGGATTTGGAAATTGTGTAACATACCGTGCAGGAGAAGGGTTATTTCATGTTACTTCGGCTTGTACTTCTCTGAGGGTATACTTCTGTCCACTTAGTTTATATGTCGCCACTTTGTCCTTACTGTTACTAACATCTCGGCAAAGTTTTTTGAAAATTGCTTCATCAAATTGGGTTCACATATCTGGCGTTTCAATGGTTTCTTTTCTTTCTTTTGATTTTTCATACGCACTACAGGCTGCATCTATGATTCCGGTTACTGCATTCTGCGCTACATTACTTCTCGTTACAATTGATCCATCTGGTTGCATAATATCAACACTAAAAGCCCCAGCCCCTTCTCCGCGAATGGCTATATTTCTGCTGTCTACTGAATAAAATCATGTTCTTGATTCTCTTTCGTGAGGTGTTTGTCCACGATTCACAAAATCTATTGCTGCAATTATTTGTTTATGGTCAGCCTTTTTTGATTCTCTTATTTCTACGTTTTCTTGAACATTATCTGATTTAATTTTATTTATTCTTTGAGATCGCGTATTAATCTCTGTCACGAGAGTTGGTATATCTGCTGCAGTGATTCATGTGAGATTTGTTGGTTGTCCATTTGTGTCAAGATATTGAGCCTCAAATTGATTTGCTGCATTATTCCAAGATATTCTGAGAGGAGTCTTATTTCTGTAATATAATGCTCCTCATGATAATCTCGCCCTTTGTGCTGCTGACTCAATTTGTTGTGCAGTTGAGCTTTCTGTTTCTCCTGTTTGTCAGAGATAAATAGCGTCAAAATTGTTTTGTTCTTCTCTTGCTTGATGTCTGCGGTATTCCGCAAGAGCTGCAATAATAACCTGTACATCATTATGTCCTGGTAAATCTTCGAATCGAATATTTGGGTTATTTCAGGCTACTTCTCTCCTCAGTTGAGCAATTGTGGTGGCGTAGTTTGCAATACCCATTCAACGTAGTATGTTTGTGAACTCAGTATTTGCTGTAATAAGAGAGTTGAGCGCATTGAGAAACTCTAAAGAATTTTGTGCTGAACCTCTGTTTGATCCAGCATTGCTGGAAATAGTATTGAGAATATCTCATCTGTACTTTTCGAGTGTTTCTACTACTGGTCGATTACCTGGCTGTCGAGCCTGTGTGTCTGGTGATTGTGAAATATTTGTAGTAGTCATAATTTTATTTATCAAAATTTATAGGAAATACTTTTCCTTTCTTTGATTTGAATCATTCTGTTCCTGTCAGTTTCTTCTCATTCTCGCGAATAATTTTTACAACATTTGATACTTCTCATCATAATCTAGGTATGATCGTTGTGTCTGTGGTTTTTAGAAGTACATTATCATCTTTATCCCAAGCGATATCAACATCAACATCAGTACCGTCTACTTCAACAAAACCATCTCATATGCCACCATATGTCCAGGCTCAGTAATTAATTTTTTGATCAAGTGCTCACCATTCAGCCTCTTTTTTCTTCCAGAGTTTTATAAGGTCTACTTTTCCTTGAGCAAATTCGATTTTTGATTTTATGTCTGCTATCGATGTATTATATTTTTTCAGTATTTCTGGTTTTTTCCCTTCCAAGAAAGAGTCTATTCTCTTTTGAAGTTCGAGTATGTCTTCAGGGCTATCTATTTCTGAAAAATTCTCATTTTTATCATGAAGAGTATTTTTTACTTCTTCTGTTAGCTCTTGTAATTCTTTCTGAAATGTTTGTTCTTGGCTTTCATTCTCTTCCTTGTCCTGTTGTACTTCTACGGTTCCATTACCTTCTAGAGCCAATCTCTCTGCCTCTTGGGCAGCTTTCTGTGCTTCTGTAGCTGATATGGTTTTTGTAGTATCCTTTGGGAATTTTTCCTGTTCTACTTTTATTTTTGCTATTGTTTCTGTGAGAGCTTTTTCTTTTATCTCTAGATTTCTTATTTCTGTTGAGAGCTTTGAAAGATCATTTTTTAGAGCGGTATTATTTGGATCTTTTGTTAATTGGGTCTCCAGTGTTTTTTTCTGATTATTTTTTTGCTCTATCGTGAGTTTTGTATCTCTGAGCTGATCTTCTGTGTTTTTGAGCATTTCCGATACTTTTGCTTTAGATCACTCTGTAATATTTTTTACTACTACTTCAGCTTCTTTGAGTTTTGTCTCAGCCTCTGTTACTTTCGCTCATTTATCTGCACTATCTGGCAATGCTTTTGCTGTTTCTAGATCCTTTTTTGCTGTTTCTAGATTTGCATCCGCTTCTTGTGCAGATTTGATTTCTTGTTT
>CAZVRL010000010.1:0-25655 GCA_964630285.1 uncultured Candidatus Peribacteria bacterium
CTGATTCACAGTAGAAAGGAGTGGCTGCTGGGCAGTACCATTCACATTTGGCGTTGGAGGTACAGCCACTACTGTCAGCACGTCGAGTATTGAGCTCATCATCATGTCATGCAAGAGTCGTATCTCCAGAACAGTAAATAGCCTCGAGTGGTTTTGCAAAACCGAGACACTGAGTGGCAATACAACGAGATGTTGTATCAGTTGGTGCACTCAGAGTGAGAGCAGGTGCAGCGGAACAATTCACTGCTCCAGTGAGAGTGAGAGAATCGACTGAGCCAGAAGCGTTGATGGTTGCGACAGCAGTTGGACGAGTGGTACAAGAACCTCCTGTTACCTGTACTGTTGGAGCCGTTGTATACCCTCCTCCACCATGGGTGATTTTTGCAAAAGTACCGGCACTATTTGATTCTGCTGTTGCAGTCTTTGGTCAGATTTTAAATCCATCATTACACGTATATTCACAACCGGCTGCAGTATTGAGTTCGGTACGACGATTTGGGTCAGCAATAAGGGTGCTGGTATAGTCGCGAACAAGAGTCAGAGATGATGGAAGTTCAAGAGCGGAAATAGGGCTCGCATTTCATGGGTAGACATTATTAGCAGTGACGCCTATGGCAGAATTTGGCAGACAGACAGGAAGTCGACAGCTCGATGCTCCATCTGGGATATATCCAGCATTACAGGTATATTCACAACCAGCTCCTGTACTCGTTCGATCAATTTCAGCAACGGTATACTGAGTAGCACCAATAGACCAACGAAGAGTCATGTAGTAGTCTTGAGTGAGAGTAAGCGAAGCAGGAAGCTCACTTCCAGAAAGGACATAAGAATTTGCTGGGCCAACATTATTTGTATTTGCTCCTATGCCTCCATTGGCGAGACAGATAGGGAGGCGACAATCGATAGAATTCGGAGAATCTGGTATGTATCAACCTATACAGTCATACTCACAGGCTCGAGCACCTGTACAACTCAGCACAGGTTGGTTGTTGGTATTAGCCTCTGTATTTGGACACTTATCGGCATTTTGAGGTATACCTCAAGTACAACACACACCAGCAATAGGCTGATAATACTTCACCGATGATGTACACCCTCCCGCACCCGAATGATCAATATAGAATTCAATAGCATTATAATTGGCGATGTCAGCAGGAGCTGTGAGGATTTCGTTCACCTGATAATAAATAGGATTCCACGAATGCCCTCCCCCTGCCTCACCACTAGAATAAGCCGGCGATAAAAGAGTCCACGCCGTTGCTGCACCAGTATTTCCATTTATATACCTATACTCTAGGGAACTTGGCAAAATACCCGTATTTTCACAAGCACCAAAAGTCATCTGTCATACAATATGAAACTGTTGATTACATGCTAAATATTGTAAATGATGAGGATGTGAAAGAGATAGGGTGGGATACGGGTATCATTCACTTGCACATACTCAATCCTCATTCGTTCATGCATACGTCTCACCATATGAGCCTACGAGAGCAGCGACATCTTGTGGTAAAAAAAGCAGAGAGAATACCCCGCACACGAATACAAAAACGAGATTTGTGAGAACTTTTCGTCTCCAAGATTGGTAAAACAAAATAAGGGAAATAAAAATAAGACATGTCAGACTAAGCACGAGATATAAATATTTGTGCTGCTGTACAGTAACGGTCTCTGTGGCGAGCAATCCATCAGTAGATGAGATAACTTGCGCAGTCATAACTCAACCCATCCAGAGAAATGAGACATTTTCAAGAGGTATTGTGAGGGTCTTATTGTAACCCATAAGCGATACAGAATCTTCCCAGAAGGTTTTACCACGAAAATCGAGTTTGATTGTTGCTGGATAATTTGGTGTACTGGAATCGATTGTAGCTCAATAAGTAGCAGGATGTGGGACACCAAAAAGTGCTAACATTGCATTATCATTCTCGACCAAAAAAGTACGTATCTGAGCAGAAGGACCGCCAATAATCCATCTAAAATTTATAGGAAGGGCACCTTCAGATTGTGGTGATACTTGAGCTACATAAACACCAGGTTTTTTATCAGAGGGGACATTATAGATAAAATAATCTCACTCTTTCTCTAAATTCATCTCCTTTGATTCTATGGGCTCTGACGTTATTGAATCTTCATAAATATCAATTTTTACAGGCAACTCAGAGACATCTTTATCGAGCTTTATTACTAACTGAAGTCCTGTATTTGGTGTACCGGGTCAAACTCATGGGCCTTGTCATAAGAAATAATTTTTCTCGATATTTGTAGATCGAATATATGCATCTCAGATTCACAGCACATCTTTATCTCCAGTAAGAGTAAACATCTCGGGGCTGTTGTAAAAACCAACCTGCGATCCACTAGCAGACAAAAACTCTCCATAAATATTGAAAGACTCAAGGGAGAGATTTGGAAGCGTGAAATCAAATGGTATACTTTTTTTCTCATTTGATTGGAAATCTATCTTTCCTAGAGATATTTGAGCTAATTTCTGTCCAGGAAATCATCGCTCATTAAAATCTGACCCTAGATACAAAAACCCCTGTACTCCAGATACAGGAGTATCGCCAGGATAATATAACTCTATTTTTCCTGTCATTGTATCGGTTGGCTTATATGTCTTTTGTTTTTGATCAAAAGAAATATTTGATATGTATATTTCCACTTTGGGAGCTATATTCTTCGGGATAAAAACCTGATCTTTAGTAAAAACCGTAGTTCAAGATTTTTCAATATCTTGTTGCATTGATACAGATATTTTTCAGAGAGATAAATCTGAATCTGCCCGCAAGAACTCAGCTCCCTGCTCTCTGTCAGATTCCCCCTTCGGGAGGAAATCATAGAGTGCTGCCCCTGCAAAGAAGCAACTAGTAAAAAAGGCGGCGACAAAAAAAACAGTTATCAATTTGTGAGAAGATAGTTGAAGAAGAGTGGATTTCATATTTTTATTCTAGTCAATATTTCTCTTGCGTAAGGGCTAGAAGAGGGAAAACTATTGACAAGAAAAAAATGTTGCTACTCGCATTAAAATCCGCACGTACCACTAAATGTCGTTGGTCTCTGAAGAATCGGAGGGAGCTGATTTGTTGGGAGTACCTGATAATTGAGATGAGTACTACACTGCACTGTGCCATCGATAGTAATCACTCGGAATCGTTCGAGGTCTTGCGCTCGAGACTCAGAGAGACTCGTAGCATTTATAAGAGTAGCATTGTTAAATTTTTTACCTTGTGACGCATCTGTTAATTCGCTACCAGAAACAACCAGGGATCCTCCTCGCGTATTGTAGGAATAGATACGACCGTTGATGGTGAGACGCTGCCCTGATGCATTTGGATCACTGTTGATGAGAGCGCCACCGTCTGCTATAAGTATGGCATCGATGTGAGAAACAGTAGGAGCGATACGTATATTACCGCCCTGTCCATTATTGTTTTTACGAGCTACCAATACAAGGAGCTTACCAGTACCAGAATAGTTCATATCATTATTTATCTGGATATCACCACCTTCCACCACAACTGTTTTATTACCAGATCATGTTGGAGATGTGTCGATATTGAGTGTATTCGCTGATGAATAAGAATAATAATAGTATCCATTTGTGTTCCGGGAAGTAGTATTTTTTACGATAGCTCTATCATCATCCCAATTATCAAGAGTGACTTCACTAGCTGGTTTAGGATTAACCTGATTTGCAATGAGTGTCGTCACGTTATTTGAGAGAATACCTCGGAAACAATTTGCATCTGTCGTATTTTCTGAGAATGAATACCCATACTGATTATTCGTGATACGTGATATCAGAGAAGTCTTGTATGTGTCAAAATTTGGTATTGTTGGCATATTGCTCGCAGAGAAACATCCACCACTCATAGTCGGGTAGGCACCTCGAGTCACATTGCCCGCATTATCCTGAACACAATAGGTCACAACAGTGGTATTGGTATTAATATTTGGGATAGTAACAGGAATATTTGGGAGCATACCTGTTTCAGATATGGTCGCATAAAGTGGATTTGAAACATTACAATCCTCATCAAACATAAGTGCTTGAGTATCAGCCTTTGGACCAGTCCTGTAGATCACACCACTCACATTAGTGGCACCTGACGGAGCATCTGTCGTCTTCCAAATTTTTGAAAGCGTATCAGACACGTCGAGTTTGATAGTACGAGTCGATCCTGTCACAGCCGTCTCAGTAACAGCAACAGTTGGCGCCTGTGTATCAATACGGAGATCGATAGCCGGGAGAACAGAAGAGAGGTTGCCAGCTGTATCTTTTACTTGAGCCGTGATACCACTCGTAGACGTCGAAATAGTACGTGTATAGTGCATGATGTCCGGACCAAATGTCGTATCTGCAATGCCAGGCGACCAGAATGTCGGACTTGAAACCATCTCAGGAGCACACGCACATTCATTGCCATCAGAGATGCCTGGCTTATCACTACATCGAGCAACAACAGTGAGTGGCACATTGTACCAACGAGTAAAATCAGTCACAGCTAAAGTAAGAGCAGGAGTAAGGTATAATTCGAGAGGAAGTATCTCCGGATTCGTTGTATCTTTTTTCACCGTGTAAGTTGTTGTCTGGAGACTATTGATAGGACTACCTCCTGTATCGGCAGCAAGAATAGTATATTTTTCTCCATTTTTCATATTCGCCTCACACACAACATTCTCGTACATATTCAACCCTGCTAGTGCAGGATGATTTGCTTCATATTTATGACAAGTAACTGAAGTAGTAGTGCCATTGAAAACAAAAGATGTCTGAAACGGAGCATTGAGAGGAGTACTTCACGCTGCTTGCTGCAACCAATCGAGACACTCTTTTCTATTACCCTGAGGTGCATCAGGATTACATCCTATTTCGTATTCAGCTTCGGCCTGAGTTGTACAGGTGAGATTACCAGAATGTACTACCGAAAAGGTCTGTGGAGTACTACAATTAGCTCCTACACAAGCATTTTTTTGACATGATGTATTGGTACTATACCCACCACCTACTTTCACAGCACACGTGACAGAAGTATTACCAGGCACAAAAGAATATTCATTTTGTTCTGACAGACGGTTGAGACCAATGCTTGCAGAAAGGTTTGGATTTATCACTGTCGCAAATCCGAGAGGTATGAAATTATTATCAGCATACTGAATACGGAACGGATTTATCAGACTCGGATTTTCAGACACTCGATTGATACACTGAGAACGAGCTGTAAATGAACTTGTACTCTCGAGAGTCGTTGTCAGAGTCGTTCATTTATAAGAAATAATTCCTTCACATCCCTGTGTATTTGCATCATTTTTAACAGCTATATTTTTTACACATGTACTCGGAGTCGCGGTATTGCTGGTATCAACAGAAGTAGCATTACCATAGAAACACTCTACTTTATAGTTTCCGGCAGTATTGATAACTGGATGAAGTACCTGAGTATTGTTTGCATAAATAGCTGATACAAATGGTGTCGCTGTCGGAGCTGAAGTATCAGTCAATCTATACTTGAAGTGGGTAGTGCCTGTAGGACCAGCAGTACAACTAATATATGGCTGATCAACACCCGCCTTGAGTTCACTTGGAGCCTGAGTTGTGGTACAGTTTGTCTCACATTTATTATTTGCCGAGCTCCACTGGGCCCCAGCAGGACAACAGGCCCCTATGATACTTGGTACAGAAGGGGTGATGGCTGAGGCGTCATGCCTTACCCAAATGTTTGCTCTCACAGAATCTGATACACCAGTTGGACAGCCACAATTCGAAGATCCAACTGTTCCAACTCACCACCAACCATCTTTTGTCGTACAAGCTGCCGATAACTTACCAGATAAAAGAGTCTGTCAGCTCGTGCCACTTCCACCGCCAGTACAAGGTGCCGTATTTACAGCTGTAAAAATCCATACAGTGTTTGTGCCATAAACGGGGATATCAAATATAGTCATTATTTTAGTTGATAATCCTGTGTCATTCGAGAGCTTGCTGATAATAGTGGTAGGGTCAGAACCAGCAGTTCTTGTGAGATACTTATTGATAGAAACTATTTCACTCATTTTAATATCTACTTTATTACCCGTGGTATTTTCCGCAAAGACTCGAATTTCTTTTGCATTGGTAGTGAGAGATTGACCTATTGTCTTATCGACAAATCCAAAAGTAGTTGTACTGGTCGTGTTATCAGAGCCAACAGTGTAGTTGCCTAAAAGAGGGAAATAAGGCTTATCAACCCAATTTATATCTCCATTTTTTGCTGCAGGGACAGCGGCATTTGCTATCAATGTCCAACCTCCTCAATCAGTGGTCATGTCACAACTCGCGAGAAGAGGTGCTTTGCCACCGAGACCATCTGGATCAATAGTGTAGTCTCCACTAGGTGTAGATGGTTTATTCGCAAGAATCTCAGAACAATTTTTAAAAATTGGTGCTGATATTGATACACCCCCGGAAACAACACATTGATTTGTGGCCATATCGAGAGTATAGCCATCGAGACAGAGAGGGAAACAATATGGGAATCTGTCAGTGTAGCATTGTGGTGCTGGGTCTTTTGTACAGAAGAGCTGTTCGCCATTCACAATTCCACAGTGATCTATCTGACCATTACAATCAGCACAGTCACATGATTCAAACTCATTACATGTACCATTATTATTACAGGTTACAGTCCCACAAGTCTGATTGGCTGGTTTACACTTAAGTTCAGCGTGACAATAGTATTGACCTTCCGAACAGGTTTGAGACACACATTTATTTTGTGCATCATCCCAAGATGTTCCTACAGGACAATTGGCCATACATTTATTTTCTGCAGAATTCCATTGAGTACCAGCTGGACAACATGCACCAACTTGAGCAACAGGAGGAGGAACAGGTGCTGTACAGGTATCATTTTTTATCGTCAATTTTATCTCACCATAGTTTGTCTTGGCAACACCAGGAGAGCTACCAGAACCAAAGAAAACACCAACATTACCCTTGAGCTGAGCTCTATATCCTGGCCAAACAGTATTTCCAGGGAAGTCACTAATACGCTTGACGCCATCAACATAGAGATCAACAGTATCATTGGCTGGCTTATAATCCATTTCATAAGTATGATATTGATTTGCTCACCCCTCTACTCTATATTTGTATGTAGAATCACCTGGAGCAGTATATGTCGTACCATTTGTATCGAGACCTATGATAGTCGGCGTTTTATCAGCATCCATACCGAACACAAAAGTGAAACGTTTTGGAGTCTTTACCGCACCACCGTTAATAGATACATTTTCTCCCCGAGCGAGTTCAAAATAGGATGCCAAAAGGCCTGCTGCAGAACCCGTTGGGAGTCATGCAGAAATATTTTTGATAGACGCTGTAACCTTGCCTCCTTTGGTCAGAAACTGAACCATTTCTGGCTGAGCAAGTCTCTTATAAATTACCGCTGCACCACTTGTACCACCATCGGCCACTTGCCACACAAGTTTACCACCATCATTTTGTTTTGTACCAATACCATCGATATTACTCCAGTCTTGTGAACGTGGATCCGTATTTGGGAGATAACGAACCGTCGTATAATCGTACGCCTGACAAGCCACATCAAAAGTACCAAATCGTTGGTATGCAGTGGTCTGAACAAATCAACTCCCATCATGAATAGAACTATATATAGGACCAGTCGGAGTGTAACTAAATGCTGGGATAAAGGCTCCTAAATTATTAACATGGCAGTCAGTAGAACCAACTCAAAGAGTCTTACAAAGAAAGCGACTCAATATACTTGATTTGAGATTCGTAATTGTCGTATTTTGCACACCAACAGTTTCTGATAACAGTTGTGGCATATTAAATTGGAGGCGTGATGTTGGCACTCGAGTACGTCCTACGGGTATCACTCGGGCATTATTGATAGCCGCAGTCGGATTTGCCATGAACTGCTCTTTTGTCATGTTATATATGATACGTTCAGGATTATATACCTGAAATGTTCATGGAGTGGTGTATGATGTAATCGGGTGCTTCGCGAGGAAAATATATGCTGAAGAATAGCTGTAGGCTTCCCATTTGTCTGCCGGAGAAGATGTAGTGGCAGGTGGGGTCGTGGTAGTGGGAGCTAGGGCATCTTTTGTACAAAAAAGTTGTTGTCCCCCACTCTCGCCACAATGATCTATCTGAGAATTACAATCACCACAATTACATGATTCATCCTCGTCACATGTTCCATCGCCATTACACGTCACTGTTCCACAGGTCTGGTCTGCTTCTTTACAGATTCATTCTGCATGACAGAAATATTGACCCTGCAGACATCACTCTATCTGACAGAGATACTCAGGATTGATAGGGACATTTTCTGGAATCTCATAATATACTTTCCATCTATCTCCAGGCTCAACAAAGTAACTATAAAAATTCACGGTAGAATCGCTGATTTGAGTAACAAAATCACCGTTTGGAGTCTCCAAATTGAGGGTCGCGTTTTTCTGATATGGGGCATCGACTCAGAGTATTTTTGCGCCTTGAATAGTAATAGTCCCTCTGAGCGTTCCTGGGATATTATCATTGAGACGATCATGCGTATAGAATTCGACATAGCCTGTTTGTCTCTTGATACCCATATCAGTAGTGTCTCATCCTGCAAAAGCAGTATCAAGTGCATATGAATCAGAAGCAAAAAGAGTGATAGGTGTATTGTTTTGAATCTTTGTCCCATCACCAAGAGTAGTAGTTCTATTTGTGTTTGTAGAGTCAGTGATATTGACGGTCAATTTTACTGATTTGACGGGATAGCATCCGCAGAGAAATGATCATGGTATATCCCCAGAAAACACTGTGAAACATGGTTAGCAGGACAGGTAAGGAGAGGATTTATGTCCTGGGCATCAGCTACGAGAGCAAAAGAACTCTCCGTCATAGCAGAAATCGTAGTGATATCACTCGTCACACTGAGGCCTGTAGATCAGACAGGACTGATAGATTTTGCTGGTATATCATGGAGAGTCTGCCCAGCAAGGGTACAATTCCCTTGGAGATTGTCATACCCTGTGAGAACCATTTTTGAACCGTTTGGAGTAGTACTGGGAGTGATGTTCAGGAGACAAACCGTACTTCCTGGAGCAACGGTTTGGGTTTGTCCAGCAGGACACGTAAATTCATCTACAACACAAGCATTTGTATCACAATCCCATTTTGTTCCCCCTGGACAACATGCACCAACGCTACAAATATCCGAGCCAACTGGCTGACAAATTTCGACATCAAAGGCACGTACAATATCTGCTTTTCCGTAAGTCACACTTCCTGTATCATCTCTCAGGGTAGCATAGACAGTATCTGTCTGTAGTCCTGTAGACGGAGTTTTAGCAAAAACAGGATATCCAACTTGTGCGTCGTTGTACTGACAACGCTCAGTACCATCTGGTTTGATAAAACAAAGAAGAGGACTAGAAACAGGACCGAAACCAGTATCACTAAAAATATTTGCTGAATTTGCAGTGGTCAGCTTATGATCCATAAACTGAAATGGTGTTGTGAATTTTTTGATTTTACTATACGCCAGTGACGGATTCGCTGTTATAGTTGAGAGAGATTGAGTGGTATTTCCGATAGGATTATAGACGTATACTTTCTTACCCTTATAGTTCACTTCACGTGGTATATAATCATAGAATATCATGTATGAATTGTCTGGATAAGCCGCAGTCGAGGTCATCAGGACTTTCTTCGTCTCACACTGTTGTGTGCCGGCAGACCTATCCTGATAATAGATACGACCAAATCGCTCGTTGTCATGACTACCTATTTTTTCTCGTACTTGTACTTCATCAAATTCAAAGGGAGTAGAGAAACCAAAAAATTGATCGGTGTTGTTGGCTGGAGCAAAAGTAAGATCGTTCGCTGGAGAAACCTCAATACCATCTTTCAACAATCGAAACGAAAAAGTGGATTCAGTACATGTCGTGTTACATCCCATGAACCCAGCTGGTGGGTTATGCATTTCATATATTTCTATACCAAATGCTTTCACTGGATTTGGGAACTTAAGGTCAAAAGCTTCTACATTATAGCTCATACTCGCCATAGTGTTGAAGATTGAATTTCATGGTACCTTTCCATAACTAAACCAAACATAGTCAGTACCATATGTGCTACCCCCACCGCCTCATCGAGATATGAGAGTGATATTGCTTGGTAAACCAAATGGAACAGTGGCGACCTGGCTGTTGACACCAGTTGCGCCAGAATACCTCTTATCAGCAGGCACCTTGTATGAATAATCAAATAAAGTACTATTAGTAGTAGATAAAAATTCTTGACCATTAGTGAAAGTCTCTACCTCACTTGGCGAACTAGGAAAGTAAAACTCATCATCACGAGAACAATACATCTGGACTCCATTACTAAGTCCACAAGCATCTTTATCATCCAGGCCTCCGTTGGTACAATCAGTACAATTACAACTTTCTCATATCTCACACACATTATTTTTATTGCAGAAAGTATCACCCACGAGTTCATTATTAGGTCTACAAGTATTCTCCATTACAGAGTAATATTTACCTTCCCCACAAGCAGGCTGACAGTTACAGGCTGAGACGCTCTCATCAACCGTAATTCATGTACCAGCATTATAAACAGCTATTTTATTTGTTGGAGAATACGGTGCAGGTATGACTTGAGTACCGCCCATAACATAGATTTTCCCATCAATAGCAACAGACCTTACATGGTATGCTGCATAGGGCATATCCGGAAGAGAAAGCCCCCAAGTTTGAGTTTGAGGATTATATTTACGGAGCTTACCATAGACCGTTCCCCCACCCTGAACAACACCTCATGCCATATATATTTCGCCATTTACCGCGACTGCACTATTGTGTGACCAATTCCCGAGAGGAGAAACACCAGGAATGACTGGCATGTTCGTCTTTTGTAACCATCTATTTTCGCATGGATTATATTCATAGATGGTATTCGTATAAGCACCACCAATAAGATATAATTTTCATCCAGATACGGCCGCTTCGGTATATTGAAATGCTTTTGGAACATCAGGTCCTGCTGTCCAAGTATTTCTGAGAGGATCATAAATATGCATCTTTTTGTCAGAAGAGCTTCCAACAACATATATCTTACCATCAATTACTTCGGCAGAACCAATACTTTTAGAAGTTGGAATATTTGCTTTTTGGGTCCATATATTTGCAGAGACATCATATTCGTAAGTATTTTTCCCAAGGAAAGTATATATCTTCCCTCCTACTGTTGCTGCCATAATTCCAGGAGATGATGTTCCCACAGGATAAGGGGCTCAGAGAGACCACTCATTCGTCATAGGATCATAAACCTCTGTTTTATTAGTACCAAAACCACCAATAACGTAGATTTTTTTGTTTACTGTGACAATATCATGTGAATATCGAGTCGTTGGAACAATACCCGAAGCATTAGTTATCAGAGACCATGTTCCTGTAGCAGGTAACACACTGGGGGCAAAAGTAGTTGCAGAAATTGTTGGAGTCTTTGGAACAAAATCAGCAGGACAAGAGGCACACTGACTCGCATTGGCGACACAAGAATTATCAAAACCACAATAAAATAATCCAGCAGCACATCCTTCGGCTGAATAGGAAGAAGTCGTACCCAAAAGTCGAACAATACGACCTGCAACAAGTCCACTATAACTATCAAAAATTCCAGAAACAATAATTTTCCCATCATTCTGTATGAGAAGATGCTGAACGGTATTGTCTGGACCAAATGGAAGAACATTATTAAAACCCGCATCAATATCTCCTCCTGCTTCTATTTGAGCGATGCGATTCCGCAGAACACCATCATATTTCGTAAATGCGCCTCAGATGATAACTGTCCCATTATTGTAAATAGTAATGGCTTCAATAGCACCATCAGTTCCATCAGTTGCAGTGGTACCTACAAAATCCTCTTCGAGAGAACATGTCGGTACTCAAGCCGTATCATCAATACAAGTAATTTTTGCAAGACGATTCTGAGTGACATTATCAAATTTAGTAAAAGTACCGCCAACAAGTATGCTGTAGTTCGTCGCATCTCCTCCAGGAAAAACAGCAATAGCATTAATGATATTATTTGCTCCATCTGTTGTCGCATTGATACCAATCAGAGATGTATCTAGGGTACACAATCCTGTAGCTGTTTGGCAATCAAGTTTTGAGAGATATTTCTGGTTGATGTTATTATATTTTGTGAGGGCTCAGCCTATGATGATGCTATATTCGGTTGGTGTTCCACCTGGAACAATAGCGATAGCATTCACCGCTCCTGTAGTACCTATCTGAGTGCCTGTTGTGAAAGTACCTGGGTTAAGAATACAGCTCTGAGAAGCTCCTGATACAGTACAAGTAATTCGAGAAATATTATTCTGAGTAAAATCCTGAAACTTTGGAAAAAGTCATCCGATAATTACCTGGTAATTATCTGCTGTACCACCTGGAGCAAAAGCAATAGCATTGATAACACCAGTGGCTCCACTAGTCGCGAGATGAGAGATAAAAGTCGTATCGAGGCGACATTCAGTAGCCGTACAATCTATTTTTGCAAGACGGTTTTGTACTTTGCCACGAACCTGTGTAAATGCGCCTCCAACAAAAACAGTATATTTTTGATCTGTTGCACCTGGAGCAATAGCAATCGTATTGATGGCACCATTGAACCCTATAGCTGTGGAAACTGCAGTATTCACAATGAGAGAAAAACTCGTGTCCAAACTTCCATCACTATTAATTCGGGCAAAACGATTCACTGTCGCCCCCTTGTAGAGAGTGAAGTCACCTCCTATGAAAAATTTTCCACCAGGTGCTGCAGCAGTGACATTGATAACACCATTAGATCCTATATTTGCGTTGGTGATACCTACTTCATTGAAGGTCTGAAATGATTCATCATGATCTTCTGGCGCACCGAAAACGAAACCAAAAGACACAAGAGAGCAGATGGCGAGAAAAGAAAAATATTTCTTCATAAAAAAGAGAAAATGAAAACTTGTTCTAGTTTAGCTATTTTTCTGCATAATTAACAGCATTTCTCCATGAAAAATATTGACAATAGAGTGCTCTATCATTTTGTATGAAAAGTACCGAAAAAAAGAGACCAGAAAAAGGAAAAATTCCAAAAAATTTGCCTTTTCTAAAAAATAACCAAAATAACTCTCTATGACACGTACAAATTTTTTCTTCTATTTCTTTGACCTTTCAAACTGCGAAGGATAATTTGTCGTATCAACAACACTTTTTCAACCCTTCGCACCGCGAAGGGTTTTTATTTATTATTTTTTTATATATGCCAGAAAACGAACTTATCATAAGCACAAATCGGCTCGTGAGTCCAAACGAACTCAAGAAAAGAATACGTCTATCAGAACAAGGAAGAGAGGTAAGAGAACAAAGCGTCCAAACACTCAGAGACATGATCAAGGGCAAAAATGAGAAAGTAGCCATTATAGTATGACCCTGCTCTATTCATGACGTGCAAGCCGCAAAAGAATATGCAGAAAAAATCAGAAAAATACGAGAAGAGGCAGGTGATATTTTGGAAATAATTATGCGTGTCTACTTTGAAAAACCTCGGACAAATGTCGGATGGAAATGACTCATTAGTGATCCCCATCTCAATGGAACGGAAAATATGCAAGATGGCATAATTATGGCAAGACAATTGATGGTCGATATTGCAGATATGTGAATACCCACAGCAACAGAATTCCTCGATCCGATTATGCCACAATATATTGGAGATGCTGTGAGTTGGTGATGTATATGAGCCCGAACAACTGAGAGTCAGACGCATAGACAGATGGCCTCAGGACTCTCCATGCCCATTGGTTTCAAAAATTCAACCGATGGAAATGTCACAAATGCCACCAATGGGATAAGGGCTGCAGCTGGAAGGCATGAGTTTCTGGGAGTCGATGGTGATGGTGTTTTATCAACAGTGAAGACACGAGGTAATCCACATACACATACAGTCCTTCGGGGTGGCAAAAAACCAAATTATGATACAAATAGTGTTACCGAGGTTGTTGCACAGCTCGAGCAGGCAGGGTTACCACAAAAAGTATTTATTGATGGATCTCATGAAAACTCCGGCAAAGATCATGTACGTCAAAAATTTGTTATAGAAGATATTATCGAGCAGCTCTCTGAAGATCGTGCAAGACGAATTATGGGGGTGATGATGGAGTCAAACTTGAAAGCAGGCAATCAGAAGTTTGACCCAGGGGTAACTCCAAGAGAAAACTTAGAATATGGCGTAAGCATTACTGATAAATGCATGGACTGGATAACAACAGAAGAATTAATTCTCAGACTCCACGAAGCAGTAAAGAAGAGAAATGGATAAAAAAATGGCTCACATTGTGAGCCATTTTTACCGTAAGTTTTAAGCAACTACCTTTTCTTTCTTGACCGATCCGCGGCGGAGAGATCCTCGTGTAAAGTTTGAAAATTTTACAGGAAAAAGTGTTGAGACAATTTGTTGAAAGACAATTTTTTTATCCTGATTGGCATCGATAGTTACTGCTGGATGATGAGAAAAATAGTGATGGTAAGAAGTCACATATGTTTCCTGAAGCTTCTCAACCAAACGACGTTTTGTTTTCTTAGTGAGCCTTTCTCCATCAGGTAGGTACCTGAGATTCTGGACCATATGACGCGAGAGGAGTGTACCCTCACCATCTTCTCATTCTTTTTTTGCACGTTTCGCGATATTTTCGAGCGTCTTCTTTGCACCTACAGAAAGGAAAATCATAGTAGCTCTCTGGAAGAGCTCTTTGTAAATGCTATTAGCAAACCAGAGAAGTCCTTTTTCGAGCTGTTCGAGTGTGTGACCGAGAGAGAGTCCACGGATAACAATTGTTGGCAGAGCACGATCCATGATAACTGTATGTCCTTTGATGAGATGTGGTACGACTTTGCGCTCAATCTGATAGAGCATATCGGCTACCTGTAAGAGCAGATGCGCTTCTGGTGTAGCGACATCAGCACCTTTTTTGAGTTCATGCTGGGCAAAATAATCTCGAAAATGTGGAGCATCTTTCCAAGTCACAACGATAGCAGTATTCCCTTCTTTTTCGATTTTTTTCTTGAGCTTTTTCGCTTGCGTTGATTTGCCACTGCCATCGGGTCATTCGAGGATGATGAGTCGGCCTGGGAAGTCACGGAGAGGAGTAAAATTAGGTTTCATAAATTGATTGAAAAGTGTAGTTTGATAAGTGATTACAGTCCTGAGATAAGCTCCATACCGTATTTCTTTTGGAAATATTCACCGACGAGTTTTCGCATCTCTGGAGTTGTTTCATAGACTGGTTTGACAGCATCGAGGACATACATATTTTCTGTCTCTGAGAGTCTATCATATGCATCAACCACACGAGTCTGAAATGCATGGAAGTTATGGAGGATATTATCAGAAAACTGCATATCCATACCTGCTTCATAATGTTTGAGTCCAGAACGACTCGCAGCACGCTTCATACCTGCTTCGACTGGAAGTCGGAAATAAAACGTCATATCTGGGATTGGGAAATACTCATCATAGAAGTGACGGAGGTCATTAATCTCGAGACCTCGAGCATATCCTCGAGCGAGAGCTGTATAGATATATCGATCACAGAGTACTACCATGCCTGCACGGAGCATACCGGCAATTTCTGTGATATAACGCTCCATGAGATCAGCTGCGTGCACCATATCAAAAACTGGAGCAGGAAGTGAGAGATCCTCTGTTTTGAGTTTTTTGGTCAGTGGCTTGATACGTGGGTTACTATTCCACTCTGTAAAGTGAACATAGAAACCATTTGATTCGAGAAGTTTCTGAAGGATCTTTACTTGAGTAGATTTACCACTTCCATCCTGTCATTCGACGACGATGAGTGTACCTGGGCGAACATCTTTGGAGAAAAATGGTTTCTTGTCTGTTTTTTTCTCAGCCATTTTACGAGGCTGGAATCGAGAAGAAGTAGAGACGGGGCGTGAGGCTGTGATAGTTTTCATGTCTCAAAAGTACCAGAGTTTTTTTGATGACGCAAGAAAAACACGCCTACCTCCTGGGGAAAGTAAGTTGTCAATTTCCTTCTATTATTTATTATCTATTCTTCCACTGCTTGCGAGCTTTTTTAAGCCAAGCTTGTAGTATTTTTGTACCATCATCAGACATATCGATGATACGCTCTCCTATATCTATAATCCAATCAGAGAGTGGACTTGGGACAATATGGGCAATCCGCCATGCACCCCAAGACATGAGAAAGAGAGAAAGAATCTGGTTGAAATTAAATACCTTCCAATCCGTTATAAATCCAAATAAATAAGCGAAGTTATCACTTGAGGCATCATTCCACCATTCTCCTATAAACCACATAATACCCCAGAGAAGTGCGCCTACGCCTGCTGCGAAACCACGTTCTGGACGAAGTTTTTTGACGATATAGGTCAGAGAGAAGATGAAAATAATCGAAATAAAGTACACCAATGCGAGGGGAAATCGTGGAAATTCAGCGAGTATCGGATTATTGATATAGTCGACAGAGAAGAATGATTCACTGCGGATACCATACGTTTGCCCTCCGAGAAATGCACCAAGATAAGCAAGAATAGCCCCAAAGAGCCATGCAATGACAGTAATATCGAGGGCATCATCACGATCTGCATCATCCCTCTCTCGAAAATAAAATAGAAATGTACCAAAAAATCAGAGAATAGCCCCTCCGAGACTAAAGTAAAAATCAGACATGAGGAAAAAACTCGAGAACCAAAACTCGGGAGAAAAAGCAGATTTTGTTGGAAGTCCGAGATAGAGGAGAACGTGGGCTAATCGAGAGACAAAGAAAGTAACAAGAAAGAATGACAAAAGATTAACCGTAAAAAACGCAGTATTAATCTGATATTTACGACCAAGACGCCACAGCATCCAGTAAAAAAGACCAAAGGAAAGTGTCAAACACAAACCGAAAGTCATAACAGGCACACTCGTATCTCCAAAGGTAAATGTATAGAGTTCTGGGTACATATTATTGGTAGTATATGAAACATGGAGAAGATGCAAATAACAGAACGTACCTAATAATATCTTGCTATAAATAAAAATCTTAGTATAAGGATATATAATAATGAAATAATTTATGGGCTATAAAATAGAAAATCATCCTGTGAGTCTTCGTTTTTTAGGAGCCGTAGATGGTCGAGTAGTCCCATCAGGAACAGTATTATCTGTACAAAGTGGCGTAAAAGAAAGGTCCACAAAAGTCTTGATAGATAGTGGTAGTGCCGTAAGAGAAGAAACACCGGAAGGAAGAAATATGGATGGTCTTTCAATACCGTCAGATATAGATGCTATAGTACTCACTCACTCTCATACGGATCACTGTGGGGCTCTACCAGAAGTCGTGTCAAAAAACCCAAAAGCTCCTGTTTTTGCACCAGATGGGAATAAACATATTATTAATATTATCGCTCACGAAGCACTCAAACGTTCACAGGGTCGTGATATCATGAAAGAAATCCGTGAATGGCGTGAAGAAAATAGAAAAATAGTAAAAAGAATTTCAGTTATAGAAGAAGAATTTCGACGATGAGTGAAACGATGAAGAAAAGGTCGCACACAGACAACAAAAACACACGAGGAGAAAGATACTCATATAAAAGAGCTCGAGTTAGAACTCGAAACACTTGAAGGGATGCTTTTCAATGCATTATGAATCTCACAATATTCTGTACCAGAATTTTTAGAGCTTTTATGAAAAAATGTGAAACATCCTGGAACATATGATGTCACTGAAAATGATTTATTTCTAGCAATAGATATCGTCTGGAGAGAGAAACTGCAACTCCTAGCTGAGCAAGGATTTATGACGGCAGAAGATGTAGACAGAGCCACTACCAAGATTCAGGAAGTCCAATTCAATACAAAGCATAAGGTGGCGTCTCTCACAAAAGACAAACAATCTGGCTGAGATATAACTATCGCCATGAGAGAATCATGACATACCCATACAGTACCTTCGGCGCAAGTATTTTTTGAGGTACCAGTTGGAAAGTGAAAAAAAATCGGAGTATTATTCAGTGGCGACAGGGGTAGTAGCCAACTACGACCACCATATTCTCAAGCTGATGATAAATGATTAGAGAATAAAGCAGATGTCCTTGTATTGGAGGCAACATATGGGGACAGAGTACACAAGAATCGTGAAGAAGCCCTACAAAAACTTGATAAAATAGTACTAGAAGCTATCGAAAAGTGAGAAGATATTATTTTCCCAACTATCAGTCTCGATAGGCCAATGATGGTGATGTACGAGATTGTTACCAGACTGCTCAAAAAAAATCCAGAAATAGCTGATAAAGTCGATATATCTTATTTCGGAGTAATGATGGAGAGAATTCTCTCAGTAGCAGCAGCAAGGAAACATCCAATGGAAAAAGAAATACGTAAATTTTGGAAACGTTTTTCAGACGATCAAAAGAAAATGCTCGTGAAAAAAGGCAAAAAGAGTAGATTTATATTTGCAGGAGGTGGATTTTTACCAAAAAACTGATCACCAGCTGGTGCTATTTTGGAATTTGCCCTCGAACAACCAGATCTCAACATTTTTATACCAAATTACCACGGAGGACCAGGAAGTAATGCAGACAATCTCATTCACGGAAGAGAATTTTTACTGACAAAAGAAAATCCTCATCCACATAAGCTAGAAAGAGGGCAAAATTGAGCCTATATAGAATGATTCTCAGGACACGAAGATGGCCCCGGTTTAGTAAATTATGCTCGAAAAGTAATGAAAGATGGCGGAACAATATATCTCAATCATGGTTCAGAATCAGCAAGGCAAGCGCTCTACCTCCTCCTGATAAATGACCCTATTATCAAACAAAAACACATCACTGTGGTGCTCCCGACAGCCAACCAAGAATATACTATTAGTACTTCTCAGCATACAAAAATCATGCCTCAAACAGAACTTTACAGAGGAAAAAAGAGACCTCCCGAAAAAATGAAACACCTCATGCTTCGCAGATTACATAGCAAAAGTAATCTCATACAAAATCAAAAACGATTTCCTGGCAAACACAGAAAAGATTAAAAAAATCCCCCTCGAACTGAGGGGGTTTTTGAGAAAGGATAAAACTATCTCGCGTATTCAATATACCGATTTTCACGACTCACCATCACCTTCACTTCACCTGGATACTGGAGATTATCTTGGATGCCGACAGCGATTTCACGGGCCAGCTTCTCTGTCTCTAAATCTGATGTCTTACGAGCATCAACAAAGACACGGACTTCTCGACCAGCTGAGAGAGCATAAGCTTTTTCAACACCAGGGAAACTGAGAACGAGATTTTCCATATCTTTCATACGTTTGACGTATTCTTCGACATTGGCACGGCGAGCACCTGGACGGACAGCACTGATAGCATCAGCGATCATGATAATACCAGTCTCAATACATGTTGCAGGAACTGCACCATGGTGAGCTTCTGTGAGGTTAATGAGTCTTTCATCAAATCCATATTTACGGAGGATTTTACCACCGATTTCAGGATGAGTTCCTTCGATGTCATGATCGAGCGCTTTACCAATATCATGGAGAATACCACCCTGGAGAGCAATCTGTGGATCAGCACCAACTTGTTTTGCGATAGACTCAGCGATATAAGCCACTTCTTGAGAATGCTTGAGGATATTTTGTCCATAGCTCGTTCTGAATCGGAGCTTACCTATGAGACTCACTATCTCATCTGGGAAGCCAGTGATACCCATCTCAGAGCACACTTGCTGACCGAGCTTGAGGAGGAGCTTTTCTGCATCTTTCTGATTATTTTGGACGATTTCTTCTATACGTGCTGGCTGGATGCGCTTATCAGAGAGGAGATCTTCGAGAGATTTCTTGGCAACATAACGACGGAAAAGATCAAAACTAGAGATAAAGATAGTGTTTGGAGTGTCATCGATGATGATAGAGACACCAGTTTCTTTTTCAAACGTCGTGATATTTCGACCTTCTTTACCGATGATACGTCATTTAAGATCATCACTTTCGAGTTCAATAGTTGTTTGTGTTGTTTCAGCGGTGACAGCACCAGCATACTGCTGCATAGAATTAACAAGAATCTCACGACAGACATCTTCTTCACGATTACGTAGATCAGCTTTTTTCCGATCAATATGCTTGAGGAAGTCGCTTTCATATTGTTCTTCGATTTGTTCGAGAAGTTTCGTACGAGCATCTTCTGGAGAAAGCTTAGCTACTTCAGAGAGTTTCTTTGCGATTTCTGATTTCTTCTGTCCGAGGAGTTCTTCTTCGCGAGCGAGTGATTCTTTTGCGAGGTTGAGTTCTTCTGTTTTTTTGACGAGTTCGTCGAGCTTCTGGTCGAGCTTCTCTTCCTTTTGTTCGAGACGCTTTTCTATATCAATAGCTTTTTTCTCGATTTCAGCTGCTCGATCTCTATCTTCTTTTGCCTGCTTACGAGCGTCATCCATGATTTTCTGACCATCGTGGTCAGCCTTTCGACGGATATCATTTGCCTCTTTTTCTGCCGCATTGATGATGTCATCAGCGCGTACTCCACCCTGTTTCTTCACAAGAGTTATGTAGAAGAAAAATGCTCATACACCTATGAGCAAGCCTACAACGAGGCTTCCAAACGAAAACATACAATGAAAATTAGGAAACTAAAATGATGATTTTTCTCTCCTCCCAGGATGTCTTTTAATAAATCTAGAAACAGTATTCAGGGCAATAAAAACAATATCTCAATTCATCACGCACAATCACAACACCTATGACATTTCTACGAAAGAGTTTGGAAATTTCGATCAAGTGTATAGTATGAACAAAATATTTTTATGCAAGAACGACGTGTGTGATATGTGACCCTTCTCGGACGACCAAGTGCTGGTAAGTCGAGTTTTGTAAATGCTGTTATTGGAGACAAAATCAGCATTGTTTCGTCTATCCCCCAAACAACCCGACGATTGATCCGCGGTATTTATACGGATAAGGAAAGCCAGATTATTTTCCAGGATGTCCCTGGACTCCATTCGAGTGCTCATAAATGGAATCAATCTATTAACTGGATTACAAAAAGTGCCCTCACCGATACCGACGTCATACTCCGTGTCATCGATGGCTCACGAGAAAAAGGTGAAGAGGAAGGAATCATCGATAGAATAGTCAACGAGGCATCTGTGCCCGTGGTCACCATCGTGACAAAATCAGATATACTCTCAGAGAAAGATAGAAAAAAGTTTCCAAAATGAGCATTATTTGTTTCAAATATTACTCGTGAATGAATCGATGAGGTCGTCAAAGCGGTTGCCAAAAAACTCCCCATAGGACCGATGCTCTACCCAGAGTCCGATGTCACCGATCAGGATGTTTATACGAGAGTGGCTGAATTTATCCGAGAAAAGATATTTCAGACGACCTATGAGGAAGTACCTCATGATACGTATGTGGAAGTAGAAAGCATGGAAGATAAAGGGAAACTCGTGAAAATACTGGCCTATATTTTTTGTACCACTGAATCTCAGAAAAAGATACTCGTTTGAAACCACGGATCAAAGATAAAAGAAATCGGAAGTATGGCTCGTCAGGATTTACAGGATTTGTTTGAAAAAAAGGTCTATCTCGAACTCCACGTCAAAGTGAATAAGGACTGGCAAGGACGCGAAAGCATTACTAGAAAAGTTCTCTGAAAGATGTAAATACGAAAAAGGCTCTGATATGCGTTGAAAGCCAAAAAATACTTGTCGTCAGGCAAGTATTTTTTATTATCAGCATACTTTCAACCATTTCTACGTTTTCTTATGCGCGGACAATATCAAAATCCAGGTGATAACAATCCTTGGTCAAAAATACTTATCGGGCTCGCTGCCGTTATTTTCGTCGTTCTCATCGCCAAATTTATCGGTGGTCAAGGTCCATCTCTCGAAGATGCTGCTGTGAGCCTCAGACTCACTGACGCATCGAGCAGTGCTCAGATTATCTCTGGAGATAATGATGAAAAGAGTGTCAACGCCAATACTCCTCTCGTCGCACTCGACCTGGTCGAAGTCAGAAATGGGACTGGGCAGATCGCATTCCTTTCCAACACAAAAAATATTCTCAACATGAATGTCGGAACAAAGCTCAGATATCTCGGAGAAGAAGGCGGAAAATCAAACTTCAGACTCGAAAACAAAGACCTCTGGATTCAATCAGATACCACAGGTATGTGATTTGATCTCGTCGGAGTCAATCTCACTCCGAGCTCTACTACAGTGATGAATGTCTCAAAAAATGAACTCTTCACCACGATAACTGTACTCCAGGGTTCAGCTTCTCTCAATCTCAATGGATCACTCCTCGAAATCACGGCAGGAAAACAACTGAACTACTCGACACTCAAGACTCTCACTATCGAAGATCTCACGACTCGTATCGCTCCAATCAACCCTGATACACTCTCGACAGACTGGATGAAACTCAACAATGCATCAGCCTACGTGACTACAACACCAACTGACACAACAACTACAACGCCCGGTACAAATAATGCTGGTGGACTCATCCTCTTTGATTCTCCAGTAGATGAATCAACCGTAGAAACAAAAGTCCTCACAGTCACAGGCCGTGTCCTGTCACCAAGTGTTTCTCGTGTCGTCATCAATGGAACTCCTGCTACTATCGACCCCGCAAAACAAACTTTCTCTCTTGGCGCAGTTCCACTCACAGCAAAGGAAAACAATATTGTCTACCGTACATTTGATGTATCAGGAGGGCTCCTCTCAAAAGGTGTTGTCACGGTCTATACAACAGCTCCGGGCCTTGCAACTGGTACAACTGCAGGAGCCAGTACTCGTGCACAAGTAGAGACATACAAACCTGATAATCGGTTTAAAATCGTCGCCCCAAGCGCTGACTTCTATGAAACACGCGAAACAAAAGTAAAAATTGAAGGACGTGTGACAGCGAATGTAGCTCATCATATCACGATCAACGATTTCAAACTCAACTCATTTGCCGTGAATGGAACATCATGGTATTACTTTGCGAATCAGCAATTCGGGAACATGCAGGAAGGCGTCAATACCTACACTATCCGTTATTTCGATGCACAGGATAATGAGATCTATAAACAACTCTTTGTCATCAAAAAACTCCCTGCATTTACCTCAACTGGAACAAAGCCAACGCCTATTTCTGGCGAAGTATCTCGTTAATTTCTATTCATGAGGCAATCTGGTTCTTCCATTGTAGAAGTCGTTGTGATGATGGTGATTGTAAGCGTATCTATCGTCGGTGTCTACTCGATGATAAATAATGCCCAGAAACTAGCAAAAACCACGGACGATCGACTCATAGCAACCAATCTCGCAAAAGAAGGACTCGAGTCTGTCAAAGCCCTGAGAGATACATTTAAACTCAGAGCTTACGAAGGCACAAGCAATTGTTTTTTTACTATTGATATATCAAATCTCAATGATAGCAAATGTTACCAGGATGGCACCTTAAATATAAATGCTCGTTATTTACTACTCGATAACAAAACTCTCGCAGTCAATCCTGATACCACACCAGCACCGGTTTGTATCAATGATGCAGGATGGTATTCTCAAGAATTCAGTACAGGAAGTACATCATGTAAAACAGCAACGCTTTGTGGTGGGAATATACAGAAATGATGCAAAACCAGATTTACTAGAAATATTGTTTTCGAACCATGCACAGAGCCGATGAGTGAGTGTGTGAAAGTACGTGTCGATATCACCTGGTGAAAATGAAATGAAGACACTCTCGAGCTCAAACAAGTATTTACCAAGCATTAATTGAGGGTCTTTTGCCAGTCTGCCATCATTCTCTGATCCACAGGAGTGCTCCATCCGACATTACCATCAACACCAAAGGCGGTATGAATACCTATGAGTTCTCCACGGAGATTAAAAAGTGGCCCTCCACTATAAGCACCGCGGAAAGGAATATCAGTCAGGATCAATCCTCTCATCTGCTTTTGAAGCGTGAGGGTAGCGTCAGTAGAAGAAATAATACCAAAATGATGCGTAAACGATTGTATTTGTGGGAGGACACCCCCTGCGATAACAAAATCACCTGCACGAAGAGAAGAGCTCGATGAGATAATCTGGGCAGCACTGGAGTATGGCTTTTCGATGAATATCAGTGCTAGATCCAAGTCAGGATGAAGAGCAATAGGCGATCACCAGACGATATCATTATCCGAAAAACGAATACCGTATCGCTTCCCTATTTCTACGAGATGTTTACTCGTCAAAACCATCGTCGAATCAATCACAACTCATCCGCCAATAATACCAGCTTCATCGACAATCATAACTGTTGCGGGAGTATTTTTTGAGATAACATCATGAACCGACTCCTGAAATGTCAGTGGAGGGAGGACGCTAGGACGTATACGAAAAAATACCAACACCACGAGGAGTGTCGCACACATAATAGCTCCAACCTGCAGAACAAGAGAAAAAGATGAAGGAGAATGTTTCATAGAATGAGTATATTTTTTTTAGGAAAAAAGCGAAAACAATCTCGCTTACTCTTCTCTACTGTTCCAAATGGTGGATAAAATCAAGTGGGTGGATAAAAAAAATATTTGATTAGAATGCGCGCATGAGCGAGAAAAATTCTATCCATGAAACATCTCTTCTGACAAATTGCACTCTCGGGGAAAACGTCGTTATAGGACCCTTTTGTTTTTTATCAGATGTTATTATCGGAAATAATGTACGAGTAGAAGGCAATGCCCGTATCGAAAAAAGCACCCTCCATGACACAGTCGAAATTCTCTGGGGATCTGTCATACGTGAATCAGTCCTCGAAAATGGATGCGTGATTGGGTGTGAAGTAAAAAAATCCCATCTCGGACCACAGACAAAAGCAAAACATCCAGGAACCAGTATCATCAGTACTCAAACAGGAACAAAGGTAAATTTTGGCGGAGGGGCGAAATGTGCAAACTACGATGGGAAGTGAAAGTGAAATTTTATTCTGGGTGATAATGTCTTTATCGGGTGCAATAGTGTTCTATCAGTAAAAGCGAACCAAACGACGCACATACACACAGGCACAAAAATAGGTGCCAATATCCATGTTTCAAGTGATATCCCTGCTCATTCACTTGTGTATACCGATCGGGAAACATGAAAAACAACAATCCGAGAAGGATACTACGCTTCGCAATGAAAAGTTAATAATTAAAAAAGAAGAATGAAAGAAAATATCATACTCGATAAAACAAAGAAATTCTCTCTGGGGATTATAGAAATATACAAACAATTACAGACTGAGAGAGAATATATTCTCTCTACTCAATTATTACGAAGCGCTACAAGTATTGGTGCCAATGTAAGAGAAGCCATTGCAGGGCAATCAAAGAAGGATTTTTATTCAAAAATATGTATAGCATTCAAGGAATCCTACGAAACAGCTTATTGGCTCGAGCTTCTTACAGAATCGTGAATAACAGGCATCGATGTATCAATTTTACAATTACAGTGTGAAGAAATATCAAAGATACTCGCAAAAATTAAACTGAGCACAGAAACGTCTCTCAATTCTTAATTCTGCTTTCTTAATTTTTAATTTGTAAGTCTTGCGTCATCCTTATTTTTTCCT
>CAZVRL010000010.1:25755-35996 GCA_964630285.1 uncultured Candidatus Peribacteria bacterium
TGGCTCGAGATAGGATGAGTGGTTATTGTCGGGCGAGATGATATTTCTGCATCTCGTTTCGGGAGACATCGTGCAGAGCTCTCAGAATTGCTCCAGGATGTGGATAAAAAGAAAACACTCATATTGCTCGACCATCAACCAAAAAAACTCTCTGAGGCCCAAAAGAATGGAATTGACATACAATTCTCTGGGCATACTCACAACGGACAGCTCTGGCCTCTCAATCTCATCGTCAAACGTCTTTTTGAGCTCCCTGCGGGGTACAAGAAAAAATGACACACCCATATATTTGTTTCTCCCGGAGTTGGTACATGGTGACCTCCCGTGAGAACCAATGCTCGACCAGATATACTGTTTGTAACAGTAGATTTTCAATAAAAAACTAGAAAATAGATTCTTTTTCATCTTTTCAATAAGCTGTTTTGCTGCATCTTATGAGCTTTTTAAGAATACAAATTGTATACAAAAATATAAAAAATGTCTCTGGATAAGGTATTTCTGTCTTTTGAGGCTACTTTTGATGATACAGATAACATAAAGTGATTTTTCTCTTCTAGAAAAGGTTTTCCCATGAAAATACATATAATCCGATACAATTCAGAAAAACAGCAAGAGATGGGGAAATTGATTCAGTCGAGGGAGAGTGTTATGATGGGGGTACAAGCTGTTCTCGTGCAACATTGACCCTGTGATGGAGAGAAACTAACGATCTCTCGCCGCATCTTTCAAATACAAATACAGAGACCTAGGGATGGTTTACCTCCCTTATCCATGTTTTTTCTGTCGATGTTTTCTGTTCGTGGATATCACCTTCCCCATTTCATATGGCGAGAGTGATATCCATGTTATTAGGAAATACGACACGAAGCCGGGTGAATATGCTTCCCATTACCAAAACAGAGTCAGGACCTTGTTTCCTAGGCTTGTCAGGGTATGTCATGTCGTTCATGGCGCCGCGTATCCCGCATCCATGTCAGCACAATAGATAATCTTTTTTATCGCTGAACATCGTGGTGTAGGAACATTATTAGCTCCCAAGAATTACCAAATTCCTTGGGAGTTTTTTTGTGTTTTCAGGACATGAATTTTTTGCAAAAGGATTGAGAATATAACAACGAGTGCCTTTTCTGCAAAAGTTTTTTTTACTTTTTTCTTGACAAAATATTCAAATAAACATACTATTATCCCATAACCAATAAATTTTATGCCAACACTCAAATCGGGTAACGGTGCATTGGAAAATGGGTCATCAGAAGTAAGTCAGTCACCTGGCTTCTTATCTTCTGCCATGAAGAGAGCGGGGACAATTTTATGAATTGTAAGTGCAACTATTGCTACAGATGTGACTGCTCAACAAGCACCAAATAACCTCGTGCCAAAAGTTCCTGCAAGAGAAGCCCCGGTAGTACCTGGCGAATCAGACAATACTGCGCAAACCCCTACTACTACCGATATAATAAGTATTTTACAGAACTGAAAGGATAAAATAAGAATAAAATTCCCAACTTTTAGTGAAACCACTTTCAAACAGATAGTAGCTTGAATTGCATTGTGAGATATAAAATCAGAAACTTTGTTAGCACTTGCTGGAGCTTTCCCAGAATGATCTACAGAACACGTAAGATTAACTGCTTTTGTTAATAGCTTACAACAGAAAAAAGCAATGAAACCTACTTTATGAGGACAGCCAGTAGGTATAACAAAACCATTAACAGCAGAAGAAAAGAAAAAAGAAAAGATAAAAGTGACCCTGATGGAAAGCTTTAATAAAGCCGTGAAAGAAAAACAAACATGGAAACGTGGTCCCCAGGGAAATCAAGATGTGAAAGTAGATGAAAAAGCCTGAAGGATTACAATTACTTATAAAGAAGAAAATGGCAAACTCCCAAACCCAAAAGCTGTAGCAGTTTTTAGAACACAAATTGCTCCTGGCCAGTACGAAATTGATATTGACACTGACGCAGGTGGCGCAATTCTCTGGGTTAATGATGCAGCAGGTAAATGCATAGATAGTACTTGAGCAGTGTGCGAAAAATGAAAAGAAAGATGGAGATTGAACCCTGGCAAACAAGACCTCACCATACCATCCAATGCAACTACTTTTACCATGTGATTTGAAGTAACTCCACTAAGCAGGGAAGTACACTTAGATAAAATTACAATAGCAGCTAAAGCCAAAGAAGGAACTATCGCTGGAAATTAAGAATAACTTATATGTTAGGAGAATACTCAATATTCTATTTTCATGCCGTAAATAAATCGAGTTGGAATATTATGAAGTAAAGCCTCTCTTAGTGCAAGATATCGGCAAAAAAGAATACGATTTAATAAAAAGAATTATAGAAATAGAGAGGGTACTTTAGGGGAAAAGGTAGTAAAGAAAGCCCGATGAATCATGAATTATACCAAAAATTCTTCAGTGAAAAACTAACAAATTCATGTTAGTATTTTTACCTAATTGTAACAATATAGTAATTGATTCCCGGCTATCCAAATGAAATATACTCAAGGAATACAATAAATGAAAATTGTATAATTAATTCACATAGATACTCTCAAGATAGAATAAGACATTAGGGAAGTTAACTAGCCAACTCGATAATATTGAATCAGGAAATTCATCTGCACTTGAAAGAATATCAATTCAAATACAATTGTAAAAGATTATGATAATACAAAAAATAAGTAATTTTTTAAATTTATTCATCTAAATCTAAACAAATAAAAATAAATAAATTATGCATAGTACAGATATTTTTATGACTGTGGATAATAATTTTCTAGAGTACGCTTTGGTTGTTATTAGGTGAATAAAGTTTCATACTTCTTGAAAAGTAAGACTTTATTTATGCGTTCCGAATACATCAACAAAATATACATATACAAAGAGACTTGAAGATATTAGTAATGAAAACTTTTATATAAAAATAATATCTTTCACTGGAACAGAGAAACGAACTAAATTTTTTAGAGAGTTCGAAAAACATAACTATCATTTGAGTATCGCTTCATTTTTTCGTTTATTTATAGCTGATTTTGTGCCCAAAGAGGTCGAAAAAATAATATATTTAGATGCTGACTTAATAATTAATACAGATTTACATGAACTCTACAACATAGATATAAAGAAAACTATAGGAGGGGTCGACGGACTTTTTGGGAAAAAATGGACACAGAAATATTTGTCCGAGATAGACATAACTATTACAGATTACATAAATTCCTGAGTCCTACTTATAAATCTAAAAAGATGGAGGAAACTCAATTTGCAAAGAGAAATAATTAAATATGCAGAAAAAAACTCCAAATATCTAAAGTTAGGTGATCAAGACTTAATAAACATTTTTTTTCAAGGAGAAATCGAATATATAGATGCCCGTTGGAACAATATTGTCTGGTTTGGAAAAGCACTTTCAAAAGATACAAATTGTATTTTTCATACTGTATGAAAAATAAAAGCCAATAGTATATTCTATCCAAATTATGAAATTAAAAAATTGTACAATTTTTTTAGTGAAACTAGGACCACGATATGGACGGATCTAAAGATAATCTTTGTTTATTTATTTTGGTCCAACATAACAAATACATGGAAAATGTTATGGAATAAAAGAATTTTAAAATATGAAAAAAATTCCTTAAAAGATCATATTTTATTGTTTACATTATTGCTACATCCAGGGGTATTTTATTTTTTTATAAGTAAATTTTATAAAAAAATAAAAAAAATTTACTCACGAATTATTTAAATGAAATTTTTGAGAAGGTCCCAAGTTTTTCTATTTTAGATCATCTTTTTTGAAAAAAATTATTGATTCACTTATTCGATGAGTAAATATAAACAGGCTTATTAGAATCCTGCATATAAGAATAGACTTTTTCAAAGAAAGGGTGTTCTGACAAAATTCATTGAGACATAATTCTAAAATAAAAATTATCCTCTCAAGAAGGTTGCATAGAATAATATTGGTGGAGGAAAAGAAGTTCCGGCATCCTCATTGCTGGGAATATATCTGATCATGCTGGAAGCGACAAAACGGTTTGTATATTTCTATCAAGGGCTAACATTCTTTTATATTTTAATACAAGATCTCCTGATACGATTACAAGTACATAGCACGAAAATAAAGCAACAATAATAGTCTTTCTGGGTATTATATTTCTGTATAAGAGAAACCACAATAGTAATAAAAGTACTGAGAAATATCGAATATAAGAAGAGGATAATGGATTTTCAGGTTTATAATTCCAAGGATTACTACCATAATAAAGGAATCACCATAATAAAATTAAGGTTAATAAAGTTCAAAAGTAATTTGGATATATTAAAAGACGGTTTCTTTTAAAAAATAGGGCAAAGGCAAAGAAAATGCACACTACTAGACCTATCTTATTATCAAAGGTATAAACAATATTATTATAGGTAATTGGTATACTAAAATCAGGGAATATCAATCCAGAAAAACGATTAATAAAACTTTGGATAAAAGTTTCATTAATATTAACCCCCTCACCAGCAAGAGCTCATGTAGCCTTCGCAGCAGTCTCAATTGTATATCAAAAGTCTAAAAATCATCAATAATAATAGTAATTACCTATCATTAGGGTAGAAATAAAGAGAAAGTAAAAAGAGAAAATTATAGGAAGAATCGAGAATTTTTTCTTATAAATTATATATAAAAGCAAGTATAGATTAATTATAGAACCAAATAGGAAAAATTCATTTCTCAAAATAGCTCCATACAAGGAAAAAAGAAAGTATAAAAATAGATAAATTTTACGTTCGCGACCAAGAAACAGGAACAATGATGCAAGAGTTAGGAACAATGACGCAAATTCAAGCTCAAAAGCGTGCTCCGATAAAAAAAACAAAGCAGAAAAAACAAAAATTATTTTTTGCGATTTTTTAATTTCTTTGAAAAGAAGAATAAAAAAACCCAGCACCATACATACTCCTGTAATCTTCCATAATCACCAAAAGAAAATTTTATCTGAAAAAATAAATAAAGGAAATTTTAAAAAAAGCCTTCCCCATCACTTTAATGGGACTAATTCTCAATCTTTATTTGCAGGTAACTCAAAGAAAGAAAATATATTATTATAAAGTTGATTTTTTTCTTTATAAATTGAGGAGTTAAACGTACCGCCAGAAAAAACTTTGCCAGTTTCAACATAATCTTGCATCAAAAATATTTCGTTGGATTCACCGGCATCAATATTAATATTTCGTCTTGCATAGGAATTCCAGAAAAAAATTAATCCAAGATATATCAAAAGGGTTAAAATAACTGCAAAAGATAGTAAATTTTTCTTATGCATGCAAATGATATTTTAATGTTTTATAAACGTATTTTATAGCTTTTACCGTAAAACTCTTTAAAAAAAATGGACAGTATATTAGCATGTGAAGAAACGTCCCCGAGGTGCTTCCCAGCAAAAAATAAAAATACATAAGAATAATACGATCTGTCACATTAAGTCAATTAAAATGGATTATGTGGGCTAGGGCTATATCAGAAAAATAATTCTTTCTCAATAAAGGAGCATATTGAAAATTAAATACATTTTTAGAGTAGATTTTTATATTTTTTTTCAATATCCAAAGATTCAAAACAGACTGGTCAGCATATCTAATAAAGTTTTTATATGTATTCTTTATTGCTAATAGATCATTAAACTCATCTCCTGTGCGAAATTGACGTGATACACAAAAAACTCAAGCGTTAGCAATAACTTTAGGGAGCTCTAGCCCATCATGAATTAATAAGTTTTTTAATTGGTTATCATCAGTATCAAAAAAAATACCATTATCTCAATTGTATAAATCTTTTTCTATATAAAAATCTTGCTCAAAAATATCATCTAATGGTTTTATGATGACAGTATCAGAATCAAGATATAAAACGTAATCATAATTTGAAAAAAGAGGAGATTTCCATATCAAGAATCTACTCCAGAAAGATAAGGGATTAATAGTTTTATTTGAAAGGCTCTCCATGAGGGGCCAAAAATCCGCAGAAGACAACTCAGAATCCAGAAAAATACATGGGCAAATAGCACTCAAAGAAGATTTTTGTTCTTCATTCATGTCCATAGGACAAATGATGATATCCGGGTGATGCGGATAATTTTTAACAATACTCCTGAGGCAGATAGAAATTTGTCTATAAAATTTTAAGTCTGCTATGAGAAAAATACAGTTCTTCATTTAATAACAAATCAGTTAAAATATCTTAAGTTGTTCTAAAAATTGTAGTTGCTTTTTAAAGGCATCCTTCAATATGTTTCTTTTTTTATCTAAGTTATTATCGGGACGTAATTCCCAGGAAATTTTCTTATAAAATAAAAATGAAAATATTTTCATAAAAATACTAAATCGGGAAAAAAATGGATAAAGATATCCCAAGAAATAAATATTATTCGTATATTCTCTCAATAACTCGAGTCGAGGATCTTTTCTATTTTTTAAAAAAACTATTACTGGCAAACCTAATGATATACACGGAAGAGCACAATGTAAACGTGAAGTGATTATAAATTTCCCCCGAGAATGATAGATATCAATGAGTTTTTGTGCAATTTTCAAACCCTCTAAAAAATCAGGGAATCAAATTTTATGGCTTAAACAAACAAGATTATCTGTTGCAATAGAAGAAGGGATAAGGGGAACTACCTCTTCTGCATCAACACAAAAAGTTAAGTCAGATTGCTTCAAAATGCCGGAAGATGGCTTTTGGAATATACTCATGCATCAAGAAAAATAAGCATCTACTTTATTCTTGCGGAAAAAATCCAAAGTAGATATATCACGACATCCAATTGGAGCATATTTATGAAAATAATTAATTTGGTCAGGATTATTATTTATAAAATTCCTCATTCCACTACTTAAATGGAATCAAATAAATAAGGGTATTATAGAATCGCTAGGTGGCCAATTATCCACACAGTGCATCCACCAACCTTGCATAACTACAACAAGAGGATCTTGCGATTTAAATAAATGTATTTCTTCTCTATTTATATAGATAATTTCAACGTTTCCATATAACTCTTGGAGAAAATTTATAACTCAAAGTGTTTGTATATCATCTCATATATTGAGATTTCAAGATTTATGGGTGTGATGGTAAACAACTCCTATACGCATAGATTTAATTTATTAAAAGGCTAAAATAGGCTAGGTCAGGAAAAACGAGATAATTTGTTCTAAAAAATTATCCTGTCTTGCTATTATGCATTTGCTATTCGGATCAATGCCTCTCATCCCTTCTTCTGTCGTAATTATAGGCACATCTAGAGAAATTGCATGCAAAATTTTTATTTTTACGCCTCCGCCTGAGAAAATGGGGGCAATATTGAGATCACACAAAGAAATAAGCTCATCAATATTATCCACAAATCATAAATAAGTCATTTGAGGGAAGTTTTTTTTAAGCTTTTCAGATCATTTTCAAGCTATAACAATATGAAAAATATCTTTGTTCAGGTAAAGAGCAATTTCCCTCTCTATAAAAGACAATGCTTCTAAATTAGGATAATAATCAAAAGACCCGAAGAATAAAATAATTTTTTTGTTGGGGTCTACATTGAGATTTTTAAAAAAAAGAGATCTATTGGTAGATGAAATTTGTTCCCTCTTTGAAAAGTCATTCAAAGTAACAAAAACATTTTCTAATCAATAGAGAAATTTAATTCTGTCTTTATCTTGCTGAGAACAAACTGAAGTGTAATCACTCATATAGATAAGAACATATTCAAACAAAAATATTAACCAAGAAAAATAACTCTTGCAGGTTTTAAATCTATCAAATTCGACATTATGATTATCAAAAATAAAAGATACTTTGAAAAATATTTTCAAAAAAAGTGCGTAAAGGCCAGACCAAAGAGTATGTGAGTATAATACTATTGTATTTTTTCTAGTTAATAGAATTATGAAGTAAATAATTCTGGGATCAAACAAATGAATATATTTATTTTGGGAACCGATGTATAGATAATCTGTAAGATGAGCTGAGGGAAGAATTTCCTTATGTCCTCGCATAATCTCAGCTCATAATTTTGTATTCTTTTTAAGTAAGGCAACTATATAAGAAATGCGCCAAATTACTCAACTAGTAACCTTTGAATAATTAAAGGGCGAGAGGCTTACAACAGTTTTATTATGGAAATATCTATCAGGGAAAGGCATTATTTTTGGAAAGAAGTTAAAAAAGCTAATACAAGAACATACACTTTGCCAAAAAAGAATCTATCAAGTGTAAATAAATTCATAATAAAATTAGATAATTTTATTATGAATTTATCTTCATAAAGATTTCAATATAAAGCATTCTTTAAACTTTTTTTTCGCAATTTAGACCAAGTTAAAAAATTTTTTAAATCTCTTGCAATGTGATTAACAGTAGCTTCTTTCACATAAAAAACAGGAATATTTTTATGAAGAAGACTTACAGCAAGGGCATTATCTTCTCACCCATATAAAGTTTTTTCAGAAAAAGGAGTATCGTCTTTTAAGATACTCTTTTTTACAGCAAAATTTCCACTACATAAATGTTTGGTGGAAAGATTAGACTCAATCTGCCACACTTTCCGAAATCATAGAGCTCAACCACCTGGGTAACCTAAAAGACTGATACAATCAGTTAAATATCACTGTCCTAGTGGAACATCACAACCTGAAGTCGTTACCTGACAATAGCCATTTCTAATATTATTAGTAATTTTGTCTAACCATTGACTATCTTTTGTCCACTCATCATCATCTATCCATGCCAATATATTTCCTGAAGAATAATGGACCGCTTTATTTCTATAAAAACCAAATCATAATCCATGTTCAAATGTGTAAATATGAATAGGGATATTATGACTATTTAGTTTTTCTATTCTTTGCTTATCAATCGATCATTGCAATATAATAATAACCTCAAAATTAGCATTTATTTTTTGAGCAAAAATCGTTTCCAGAGTTTTGTATAAAGTTTCTCGTCAGAGACTGATAATACAAACTGATATATTCATACAAGTTATCTTATAAAATAGCGATATTCATTCCCTGCTCACCATTGGCCTCAAAAACCTTCATTTGATCTCGTACGCCAATCATACAGGTGATTTTTTGCATCATAAAAAGCAACATGTGGGCTGATAGATATATCATAGTTATTACATAAATATTTTTCATGACTCACTCCCCAACTAGTACCGCCATGATTCATTATCTGAGTTAATTTTTCATAATGAATAGTCTTGTCGTTACTTACAATGCCCCATGTGCCTCGACGAGTAACATCAATACATCAATGGTCAGTTTCTCCAAGTATCGAAAATCATAAAGCCCATTCCAATATTCTTGAAGCACTAAAAGTAAACTTTACCCATTTTTTTACATCACCTGTACGGTTACGTACGAGAATTTCCGAGGCACCAAGCTCAGTAAAATGCTTATAATTAAGAAGTCCCGCTAAATACTGATCATCATAGTTGCTTAGATCCAATAATGGCTCAGTTTCCATAGTGTCTCTCATCTCTACATAAGATTTCTGAATTGGTGAATCCTCATATCAATTATTCGCATAAAAGAGAGTCCACCCTCCACCATCAGTCTGCATATCACAAAAAACCTTCGTATCACGACCATTAATATTGATAATATATGTACCGGATTTAGCCTTTGTGAGAGCTGACTTAAGAATAGAAATTTCCTTACAACTTTTAAGCGGTTCTAATCCTATTTTTTTTCGATTTTCCGAATTAGACATATCCATAGTAGCTGTTCCTACCTTTTCACGATGAATAATATTGCCTGCAAAATCACGGATAAATAAATCTGTGCTATTTCAAACAGAATAAAAAACAGCTTTTTCGAGGAGAGTATTACTCCTCTGTATATCATCCAAGTAAGTAACTATTTGATAGGTTTTTTTGTCTGTAGAGAGAGCGTAGTCATAACGTGTACCGTTTGCTGGATCAACCAAATCATTGAGTCCAAGCGCATCAAAAAAATCTTTACCGGCCTTTCCCTGATAGACGATGGATAATTCCTCAAAATTTATCTGAAGAGCATTTTCTGGAAGAGGTAAAGGTGAATTACGAAGAATGGCATCTTTGAGAGCTTTCTCAATCAAAGTAAGGTGACGAATTCTGATGTCATCATTATTTTCAGCCATTGCAGGTGTAGAATTATCAGTGTCATTAGAAATCTCTGTTGGAGAAGTCTGGCGAAAAAAGAAATA
>CAZVRL010000011.1:0-34917 GCA_964630285.1 uncultured Candidatus Peribacteria bacterium
CATATGGATGGTTATGAGATGATGAAAACTCTTCGAGAAAATACTTCTCTGCAGAGTGTTATCGTGGTTAATTCAAACATTGAAGGAAGTGATGTCGTTGAAAAAGTATATTGATCAGGCGCTGATTATTATCTTCGAAAATCTGATTTCACTCCTTCCCAGATAGTCTATATGGTAGAGAAGTGATTGTTTGATAAGAAACGTAAAAGAACTGATTCTCTTCCCTTGAGTCATTTTCATCCAGGTGCTGATTTTTTCGCGTGAATGTCTTCTTAGAATTTGACAATATATTCAATATATGTTCTAATACCATAGAAGGATTTCACCTATGGCATCATATATTTTATCAAAAAAACGTTTTTTCCATTACTTGCATCGTTGTGAGCGTCATTTGAATATCCATTTTTGTGCTTCTGTTTTAGCTGTTTTAGGTCTCTTTGTAGTTTTATTTTTATATAATGGGGCACGTGGATCTACTGCGGTCAATTTTTCTATGTCTATTTTACCACAGCCACTTGCTGTTACTGTAGTAGATGAAGCATATAATCCTATCGAAGACCCTGAAGTGGCATTTTCAGAGGTTTCTTATGCTCCAAATGACTGTCGTGAACTCATAGCTCCTCTTGCCACAGGGGATCAGCAAATCTATATCCGAAATTTTGACGCAGCAGATAATGGATGGACTGTTACTATATCGACCGAACTCCCCACGGCAACATGGACGAGTGGTGATTATGCTTTTGATTTCAATGATCCAACAGGAGATGGATGTATGGACGGGGATGACCCAGACACTCTTGCGGGTTCTATGGAAATATATATACAACCAGATGCTCTCGATAGCGGACTTTGTCCTCTGTGTTCTTCTGATTTTGTGAATCGTGTTCCTGATGGAGTTTTTGATGAACAGGGGGGTGTAAATACGGTGACTCTTGTGTATGCCACTTCTGATTCTGATAATAGAGGCGATTGGACTCTGGCAAATATAACTGTGCGCCAGACTATTCCTGCTTCACAGCCTGCAGCCGGAGAGTATGAAATACCGCTACTCCTCTCCATTACGGCAAATTAGTTTAGATTGGCATTATTTTTCTTTTTAGCAAGGCGTTTGTGTGTGTATTTTTATGTATTTTTTTATACTAAAAGGTATAAAATTTTCTTATGCATAATAGTTCCTTTTTTCGGTATTTTCTCATTGTTTCCTGTCTGTCATTTTTTTCATTCAGTTCTGCTATCGAATATGGTGGTTTCGGAGGTCGACCTGCCTATCCACGAGCTGATAACCCACGTACTGAATCCATCTTTATCCATACACTTGAGCCTGGTACAGTCCAAAAAGAGTGAATCACTGTTATCAATAACTCTTCTGAAGCAAAAACAGTTTTGGTATATGCTGCTGATTCCACTCCTTCTACTGGTGGTGCATTTGCTTGTAAACAATTTGCTGAAGAGCAAAAAGATGTCGGTTCTTGGATAAAATTAGAAAAAACAGAGATAAAACTCAATGCAGGAACGACACTTTTGATACCTTTTACTATTACTGTTCCGACTAATGCGGGTGTTGGTGAACATAATGGCTGTATTTTGATTCAAGAAAAGAAAGCAAAAAAAGATGATCAACCAGGCGTCAACCTGTCTATCCGTACTGGCCTCCGAGTCGCCATCACAGTCCCAGGTGATATAGAGAGAAAATTGGAAGTTATGGGCTTTGATTACAAGCGTCAAAATGGAGGCATAGTTTTGCATCCACAGGTGAAAAATGCGGGTAATGTCTCTATCGACGCAGATGTTTCAGTTACTACTCGTTATTTCTTTGGTGTTAAATATGCTGAACAGGGTGGGCAATATCCTGTACTCCGATGAGAAACTTCAGATTGGAATTTTGACCTCAAAAAGCCATTTTGGGGCTGACTCTATCGTTCGAGTTTTTCTGTTTCTTATGATCCCAATCCAGAAGCACAGGTTTGAAATAATACTGACGGTAAACTTGTGACTCTTGATGGTCCGACTGTTTGGTTTATTACACTTCCGACGCTTCTCTGATTTATAGTAGAGCTGATAATGGTAGCTCTGCTGGGAATACTCGTATTCCTCTACGTTGTCGCACGTCGTCGTGAGCAATGGGTCATCAATCACTGGGTAAAATATACACTCAAGAGTAATACAGATATCACAACTCTTGCAGCAGATCACGATGTCTCATGGAAGCTCCTGGCAAAAGTTAATCGCCTCAAGCCTCCCTATACACTCAAAAAGGGAGATACTCTCAAAGTACCTCCTCATAAATAGTCCTATGATTCGTGTTGGTCGTTCTATGTTCCTTTCAAAATCTCCTGCTCGTTTTTTCTGAGGGTATTTTGTAGTGGTTTGTATTTTGTTTTTCGGTGTTGTACGACCAATTTTTACAGTCGCTCAAGAGTGAGAGGCCCCAGCAGAGGCGTCACCAGTTGCACCTTCTTCTGAACCAGCCCCATCTGAACCAGCCCCATCTGAACCAGCCCCATCACCAGAGCCTACTCCTGAACCAGTTATCACAGAGACTGCATTGCCTGCAGAAACTTGAGAGCCTGTAGAGACTTCTTCTCCGGCTGTTCCAGAAGAAAATTCCGATTCTTCATGAGAGAATTCATCTCCAACTACTCAAGAGAATCCACCATCTTCAGAAGAAAATAGTTCTCCCGATATATCAGTCCCTACAGGTTCTTCAGATAACCCTACAGAGCCTTCCTCGGATGTATCAACACCCTCAGTGACACTGATAGACACCGGAGATGAGATAATTTCAATTATTGAATGAGATATAACTGCAGAGACTGAGCAAATCCTGACTTTATTTTCCAATGACGACGTCTTTGTGGAGATAGAGGTGATTTTTTCTGACCTCGATTCTGAGGCTGATCAAGAAATACAAAATGAGCCAACTCTCGCTGATAATACTGATGAAGACCCAAATGTAGATCTTGTTGATCCTTCTATTGTTTCAGATCCCGCTGGGCCACTTCCTGAGCCTGAGACGGAGTTGCCACCAGAGGATACTACTCCTGTTATAGAATCAGCTGAGACTTCACAGTCGACGATTGCACTTTTGGAATCACTCTTGAAAATCGAAGAACTTTCTATCCGTCGTTATGAGAAAGACATAGTCATTGACGGGACTGCCACGCACACATGCCGTGCTGATATATTTCGTGCTGACGTACAAACTGAATCTTCTTCTCGTGCTCGTGTGACACTCTTTCAAAACAAGAAAAAATCTCTCCCTTCTTTCCTGGAAATAGGCGCATTGCCGGCTGGTATTGATGTTGTCTTCAAAGGAAATAAAGACTACATTTACACGCCTGGTACTCGTGAAACTGTCATAGAGTTTGAGATAACTCGTCAGGTAGGTGCGAGAGAGTGAGATTTTACGATTCCAATTATCTATACTCTTCAGGATGGTTTGAAGTCGTCTTCTGTTATTTGCCAGATAAATATCCTCAATGATTAATATGAAAAAACATCTTTCATTTCTACATTCATTTTTGCGAAGCAAAAAAACATCTCTCATTTTTATTCTCCTCGCAACCAATATCGTTACGTTCTGAGGAGCTTATTTGTTGTTAAAAAAAATTGATCTAGAACAATTCAGAAAGGAACACTCTCTTATTGACCCGATGCGTTTTTTTGCTGAACCTCGTGATCTCCTCACGACAGTTCAACCAGTGCGGGAAGAGCTAAAAGCAATATTTGAAAAAGAATCACTCGACTCCACTTCACTTTACTTCGAATACCTCAATACGGGGGCAAATATTTCTATCAATCCTGATGTGAGAATATTACCTGCTTCCCTCATCAAAGTCCCACTCGCTATGGCTGTTATGAAAAAAATAGAGCGAGGAGATTGGAAGCTCTACAATGAGTTGGTCATGATGAAAGAGGATAGGGATTCTGAGTGGGGAGATGTTTATAAACACCCTATTGGCACACCTCTCACTATAGAGAGCCTTATTGAGGAAATGCTTCTTCATTCAGATAATACCGCATACCGTATTCTGTATCGAAATCTCTCTCTGGATGAGGTTCGAGATGTTTTTACTGCCTTAGGTTTAGATGATTTTTTTGATCAAGAATGAAAAGTAACAGCGAAAGAATACACTCGACTTATTCGCTCTCTCTATATTGCCAATTATCTCAATCCTGAGCACTCTCAAGTACTGCTCAATATACTCTCTCGTACAGAGTATGATGACTACCTCTGACAGGGTATATCTGATGAGGCGATATTTGCTCATAAAATATGAGAAAATGAGTCAAAAACTGTTATTCTTGATGCTGGACTTGTCTATGTAGGAGATCGAGTATACCTCATCTCTATGGCCATGGATTATCAGAAGGAATGACTCACACGAGAAGAGGCGCTTATGCTTTTCGGTCGTGTTTCTGGCCTCATTTATAATTATATTTCTACCACAAATAATGAGACATTGTAGTTCATTTTTCCGTTCTCTTTTTGTCTACTACACTGTTTTTTGTGTTGCTTTGGGCGGTTTACCGTTTGAGTGATTTTTTGTCCAGCTTCGGGAAGGGAATATAGTAGACGTTCTCTATCGTGCTCAGAAGAATAATAATGTCATCGATATTGCACGTGAATTTATAGAACCAAAAATACCGAATGCTTATGCGAATGGTGCCACAGATGCTATGATGGCGTACGATACCGTCAATAATAGTACATCGACTCCCAAATTTCGTCTTTGGGATGGGAGTACTTGGGGGAGTGAACAATCTGCGAGTGCTTTTGTAGGTTCTGAGCTCTACAATATGCAGGTGCGCTATGCGCCTACTCGTGATGAGGCTATACTGGTCGCTATGACAAATACTGGCCAGATACAAGCTCAAGTATGGAATGGTTCGTCCTGGTGAAGCCCCACTACACTTTCGACTGTTGGGGATACGGTAAATAATCCAAATGCTGCTTCGCTGTATCGATGATTCGATATCGAATACGAACAAACTTCTGGTGATGCTATTGTAGTAGTGGCTGATAATAGTGCTGATCCTGATTATTATGTATGGAATGGTACAAGCTGGACTGGACCAACCAACATCGATATACCGACGACTGGTCGACCATTTCAAATAGAGGTAGCATCACGTCCGGGGAGTGATGAGTTAGCTTTTATCGTTCTCGATTCCAATTCTGATACGTATGGCATGCGTTGGACTGGTACTGCATGGAACAATATGACAGTAGCGAATGCCTGGGAGACAACTGCTTCGATAGCTGGTACGAGAAAAGCTATTGATGTCGCTTTTGAGACGACCTCGTGAGATATTATGTTTACTTGGTGATTTGCGACTGTTGCGACCGCTCATTTCCGATATAGAGCTTATTCCGGTGGCGTGCTATGAGCTGTTACAAACGTTGTAAATGCGAATCAATGATGAGTTGTAAACTGGCTAAAACTTGCTCCGAACCCTACTACTGGATCTGATCAGATTATGATAGGTATCCAAGATGCAGGAGCTGATCTCAACACTTTTATCTGGAGTGGTACTGCGTGGAGTGCTGTTCACGCTGAGCATAGTGCTGGTATGGAAAATGCTGCGGTTGAGATGGATTTTGATATTACTTTTGAGACGCATAGTTCCAATCCAAATGATGCATGGCTCGTTTGGTCAGACAGTGCTACTGTTTCTCGTAAACTCTGGGATGGTGGTACATCTGCTTGGGCTGCGGCTACGACTATGGGTGATGATAATGCATGAGTACTCCTCAATGCACATCCCAATAATGGTGCTGTATTGGCTGCTGTTTATGAAGATGATACTTCTGTAACAAAAGATATCCGAGAAGCTCATCTTACTGGGTGAAGCCAAACCTGGTCAGCTATAGCGCAGGTGTGGGACGGTGGTGTAAGGCGAAATCTTGGTATTACTCGCATGGCTCAGGCAACTCAAAAATATAATAGTTCCAATGAAGGTATGTTGGTCTATGTTACAGAAGACAGTACAACCTATCCTCAGTATCGTCGATGGACTGGAAGCTCTTGGAGTTCTGCTTCTTCTGCCTCGGGCACAAATGGTGAGCTCCGTCATATGGTTCTGAAAACTTCCCCAAAACGCGATGAGGCCGCTCTTGTCACTCTCTGAAATAATGGCCGAGTCGAAGCTCAAATATGGAATGGCACTACATCATCATGGTCAGGCGCTCAGCTCCTCAATACCCTCAATGATGCTAATGGAGATAGAGACCTACAATCTCTCTATCGAGGTTTTGATATCGAATATGAGAATACTTCTGGTGACCTCATTGTCGTAACTGGTGATGGTACTGCTGATCCCAACTACCATGTTTGGAATGGTACCAGTTGGACAGGACCAACAGATATCAATATCCCTACGACTGGACGACCCAGCTATATCGAACTCGCGAGTAAACCAGGGAGCGATGAGTTGGCTATGATATTGATCGATTCCAATGTTGATGTGTATGGGATGCGTTGGACGGGCAGTGCCTGGGATAATATGGGAACTGCGGCTGTGTGGGATGCTACGGGGGCTATAGCCACTGAGAAATCCATCGATGTCGCCTATGAGGCTACTTCCTGAGATGCTCTCTTTATGTGGCTCGATGCTACATCCACAGATCAGTATTATCGTACTTATTCTGGTACGACCCTCAGTGCTGCGACTCTGCTTGATAATGCTCAGGCCTGAGGTGTTGGTAACTGGATGACACTCGCGAGTAATCCGACGAGCTGATCAGATCAGATTATGTTTTGAGTGTTGGATGTTGGTTCAGATCTCAATACATTTCTCTGGAGTGGTACGGCCTGGAGCGCTGTCCATACCGAGCATACTGCTGGTGCAGAGACTAATGCTTCCCATGCTTTTCATATTGCTTTTGAGACTCATAGTTCCAATCCTAATAACGCCTGGCTGGTATATGGTGATGGTGCTACTATCTCGCGTAAACGATGGAGCGCTGGTGCCTGGTGAGCTGCCACAACTCAAGGCGATGATACAGATTTTGTACAACTCAATGCTCAGCCAAATAGTGGTGCATTTTTTATGATGGCCTACGAGAGCTCTGCATCGGTTTCTATGGATATTACGGAGAATCGAATCACGGGAGGTGGTGCGACATTTGGTACAGCAGCTGCCGTGTATAGTGGTCCTGTTGCCCGTACAGCACTACCATACACAAAGATTGCAATTGCTGGAGAGCGATACATCTCTCCTACTTATACTCAACAAGCGTACAGATTTTTCAATAATGCGAATTCGACTGATGTTGGGAGTGCTCTTGCTCTCCAAGATACTGCAGCATCTCTCGGTTCTGGGTGAGCTGCTTTTCGCCTCCGTACTCTTCTCCGTGTCGACACGAATAGTATTCTCGCAAATGCTCAGAATTTCAAACTGCAATTTGCTCAAAAATCAGGAACCTGTGATACCGCATTTTCTGGAGAGACTTATGCAGATGTGACTGACAGTACAGCAATAGCCTATAATGATAATGCTACACCAGCTGATGGTGCTGCCCTGACCGCTAATGCCAATGATCCAACTGATGGAGGACGCACGATTGTGAATCAGGACTACGAAGAGCTCAATAATTTTACGAATACAGAAGCCGCTATTGCGAGTGGCCAGGATGGAAAATGGGATTTTTCTTTGAAAGATAACGGAGCCCTTTCAAACACAGATTACTGTTTCCGTATAGTAAAATCTGACGGTTCGCTTTTGAATGAATATACAGTTGTACCACAAATCACTACTGCTGCTGGAGGCTCTGTCAGTGTTGATATCGTTGATAGTGGAGGCACGCCAGTAGGGAGTCCTTCTTTTAATATGAATAGTGTTATAGTAACTATCGGACATCAATCGGCTACAGGTGTATTTGGAGAAGCAAATCAAAAAATTCGTGTCACTAATAATAGTGGGAATGCACAGTGGTCCCTGGCTCTTGCTGCTGATGGTGGTCCTACGAGTTTCTGGGACTGAACTGTAACTGACTATGATTTCAATGATCCGACCGCTAATGCGGGTGATGGTGTAGATGGCGATACTCTCGGTGGGCGTATGAGTCTCAATGCGAGCGTAGGTACTCTCGGCGGTACATGTACTGCTACTGGTGTTACAAAAGGTTCCTCTGCTTCTTTTTCTGAAGCGGGTATCGATTCTATTACATTACTCACGGCTGGTGCTACTGCGGATACTGGCTGTTACTGGGATTTTACTGGTATCGATATTTCCCAGACTATACCTGGAGAAAAGCCCACTGGTACGTATTCTATAAATATGACGATGACTGCGACTGCTATCTAGGATATCCCTCCTTTGAAAAAATAGAGAAATATTTGACATCAAAATAAAAATATGATTCAATGTGATTATGTAGGGAAGTTTAATCCCACAATCACTTCATTCATATATTATGAATACACATTCACTTTCATCATTCATCCTCCGTAAGATGAATATCGCTACAGCAGGTATCGTCCTCGGAGTTATGGTTCTCAGTACTGCGGCTGGAGTTTATGCCTCGGCTACCTCTAACTTTGCCCAGACTATTAATGCTGGTACCCTCTCAGTTGATATCGTCGACGGCAGTTATGTGACAGTAGGTAGTCCTTCTGTTACCATGTCCGCTAAAACATTTAGCTTTTCATGTCTCAGTGGAGGTTCTGCTTCTACTGGTACCTTTGGTACAGCATCCCAGGTGATTTATATCAAAAATCCCGATGCTGCTGATAATGGATGGTCAGTCAGTCTCGCTGGTTCAGCAACGACTGCTGTCTGGGATAGTGCAGGAACTGACTATGATTTCAATGATGCTGGAGGTTCTGGTTGTACTGACGGTGCTGATGCCGATAGTTTCGGAGGTCAGATGACTGTTGACCCATCTGTTGGTACGCTTGCCACTGGCGCTTGTGCTTCGTGTGCTACTACCGCTGTGAGCAAAGGTACTTCTGCTTCATTTATAGAGGGGTCAACTGATAGCATCACTCTTCTTACTGGCGCTTCTGGCTCTAACGATATTGGTGACTGGAAACTCACTGGTGTTTCTATTTCTCAGACTATTCCAGCTGAACAGCCTGCTGCGAGTGATTACGATGTGAATCTCACACTCTCTGTTCTGGCTAGTTAAAAATATATTTTACATAAAAAATCCCCAATATTGGGGATTTTTTATGATCAAATTTTTGACTTGATCAGAAATGTATGATTCAATGTGGTTATGTAGGGAAGTTTACTCCCGATAATCACTTCATTCATACATTATGAATACACACCCACTTTCATCATTCATCCTCCGCAAGATGAACATTGCCACAGCAGGTATCGTCCTCGGAGCTATGGCTCTCAGTACTGTTGCAGGAGTTTATGCTGCTGCGACATCAAATTTTACACTTACTGTTAATGCCGGTACCCTCTCGGTTGATATCGTCGACGGCAGTTATGTGACAGTCGGTAGTCCTTCTGTTGCTCTTGGTGCCGTTACTGCTGGTTTTGGTTGTCAGGCTGCCACTGGTACCTTTGGTACAGCATCCCAGGTGATTTATATCAAAAATCCTGATGCTGCTGATAATGGATGGTCAGTGAGTCTTGCTGGTTCAGCAACAACTGCTGTCTGGGATAGTGCAGGAACTGATATCGATTTCAATGATGCAGGTGGTTCTGGTTGTACTGATGGTGCTGATGCTGATAGTTTCGGAGGTCAGCTAACGGTTAATCCTTCTGGAGGTACCCTTGCTGCTGGTCAGTGTACATCATGTGGTACGACAAGTATAACAAAAGGTACCTCTTCTGCATTCGTAGAAGGATCAACTGATAGTATTACTCTTCTCACGGGAGCGGCTGGTTCTGATGATTTCGGCGATTGGAAACTTACCGGTGTTTCGATTTCTCAAACAGTCCCCGCAGAGCAGGGCGCTCAGAGTGATTATGATATCAACATGACACTCTCTATTCTCGCGAGCTAATTTAGAAAATATGAAAATCCCCCATATTGGGGGATTTTTTTATGGTCTAAAATTGATTTACGGAGGAGACTGTGTTATTCTTGGAGTATGAGAGATTTTGCTCAAATGCTTGCAAAGACACTAGGGATTCTTTTTCTTGTGTTTTTTTCAGTGTTCAGTGTTTCTGCACAGAGTGCTATACGTTTTGTACTCCCTATTGTTTCTGATGTTTGTTTCAATGGTATAGATGATGATGAAGATGGCTTTATTGACTATCCACTTGATACTAATTGTACAGCTCAAGATGACCAATCGGAACATCATCTGACTGCTACTTGTTCAGTTTCCAGTACATCTATTCAGCTCTGACAGAGTGCCACCTGGACAGTATCTCCTGCGGGGGGCAGCACAGTGTACACATATCTCTGGTCAGGCGTTGAACTCAGTGGTACTACTGATTCTGTAGTAGTTACCTATCCAACTGTTTGATCTAAAAGTGCTTCTGTTACTGTTACTTCTGGTGTGGATTCTCTTGTGGTAAATTGTGCCGATATCGTATCAGTCAGTTCTACCGACTCTCCAGCAACTCCATCTTCTTCTGGTGGAGGTTCTGGTGGTACTTTTTGAGCCTATTCACCACTTCCAAATACTTCTGTTGATACCCCTGAAACACTTGAAAAACCTTCTTCCGGAGATGATGTGCCAGAGCGTTTAGATTCTGCTCCAGAAACAACCAATGCGCCAACAAAACAAAACATACCAAAAGCAAAACCACAAGCTCCTCGTGTGAAAATCAAAACCCAGGTACGACTCACTCTCCGAGATGATCGGGGTATAGCCCTCACGAATGAGCCAGTTCCTGTTCCTCCTCGTGCTGATGTCTTGCCATTATTTGACGTCATTTCTGAGCTTAGTGGTATTAGTATGAATGTTGTTAACGGATGAACTCTTGGGAAAGTAGCTCCATGAGAACTCCTCCCCGTTTCAGTTAAATTACTCAATGTGAGTGGTACGAGACGGCTCGATGTTCAAGTATATTATTCAGTTCTCTCTCATGAAAATGAGTCCATATATTCCAGTAGTGAGACCGTCGCTGTAGAGACAACTGCGAGCTTTGTTAAGATGGTTCAGGTACCATATTACATCATTCCTGGTGTTTACAGCGTCAAGGTAAGTATTAAATATGACGGTCAGACAGTTCCTGCCACATCACATTTTCCATTTACCGTTGAGAAAAAAATAGGTGGTATATTCCAAACTACTCTCTTTACCTACATAGCTCTTGCTCTCTTGGTAGCGATTATTTTTGCTTCAGCTCTTATTCTTTTCCGTAGAAAATATCATAATCGATCAAGATTATCACCTATTGAGTACTCAGATGTACCGAGTAATACGCGTACTTTTTACGAAATTATCAGTGATATTATTATGGATATGAGACAACGTGTTGGTGACCAGGCTATTGTTATTGCAAATAGTATTGACGGACTTAAACTTGATCCAGAGTCTGGTAAAGTACTGTCTGTTGCTGAAAATCCATCAAAAATTATTGCAGAATTGGTTTCAAAATATGAAGCTGAATTAGGAAAGAAAGTCTCATTTTTATTCCGTCACTCATCTAAAAAATAATTTCTTATCTCTATTATGAAAAAACGTAAAAATATACTTGTTGTTGAAGATGAAGAAAGCCTTCGTGGTGCTATAGTGGATGTTTTGCGGGCTGAAAAATTTGATGCTATCGAAGCAAAAAATGGAAAAGAGGGTATCAAAATGGCTCTCCAATATCATCCAGATTTGATTCTTCTAGACCTTTTGATGCCGGGGATGGATGGCATGACTGCTTTTGAAAAAATCCGTAAGGATTCTTGGTGATCGAAAGTGCCTGTTATCATTCTGACAAATATAAATCCGACAGCTGAAAAACTGGTCCAAGATGTCATAGCTCATGAACCTATTTCCTATCTTATAAAATCTGATTGGAAGCTCCATGACATCGTGCATAAAATACAGGAATCTCTCAATATAGCTCGATAATATACATGAGTAAAAAGTCTTTTATTTTTCGACTTTCCCGTCTTTTTCTCAAGAAAAGATATTGGTTTTTTATTATTCTCTTCTGTATTCCTGTCTGGATTTTTTTTATTGCTCCTTTTCTTCTCCGGATACCATCTGATTTTCGATATAGAGCTGATATGATTTCAGTGGATAATTTTTACGATGAAAAAACAGGTGATTTTCATGGTGAACAATATTCGGATACTCAATTTTCCTATGAAGTGGTGGGTCAAAACTGACCAATATTGAACATAAAAAACACTTTTCATGTTGCTACAAAAGAAGGGAAGACTATTTTTAAAACAGAGCCTGTTTATGCCATAAATAGTTTTACTTGAAAACACGTTCTTCACTCTAGCGATAGAGAGCGCGGAGGATATCTTTTTGCGCCTCGAGGTTTGAGTAAAAATGAAAAATTCTCGTACTGGCATGTCAGCAATAACAAGAGTTCCACGATGCAATATGTTGGTGAGCGATTGCTTTACTGACTTCGTGTTTTCAGATATGAGAGTGAATACCAGTGACCTGTGGATCAGACAGAATTTATGCATCATTTGCCTGGTGTTCCAGAGGAGCGTGGTGTAAAACTCGGTAATCGCATAACTATGTGGATCGAGCCAGTCTCTGGATATGTTGTTAAGATGGAAGAACGCTCGGAAGAATATTTTTATTTTGATATACAGACTGGTCAGAAAATTGCTCCGTATAATGAATTTCTCAACATCTATACAGAGCAGAGCGTTCGTGATCATGTGGAGCATGCTCTAAAAGCTCGCAATACAGCTATTATTATTCAGTTTGTTGTTCCTGTAGTTCTATTCCTGACTCTTATCGTAGGCTTTATTTTCTATCGATTCCCAACATCATTTATTTTTTCTCCAGAGTATTTGATGCCGTGAATTGTATTTGTATGAGGCCTGGTTATTACTTTTTTCGCCTACACTATCTCTCAGAGAAATATAAAAGAATATGAGAGAAATAATTTTGCCTACCAAACAGAAGAAATTGTGAATCGTATAAAGGAAAAAATGGATATTTATATCAATGTTCTTTCAGGTGGAAAATGATTTTTTGATGCCTCTGTATCTGTCAATCGAGATGAGTGGCGTTCGTACGTTGAGGCTCTCAACATACAAAAAAATTATCCAGGTATTCAGGGGGTAGGATTTGCTCAAGCCATTCAGCCAGAAAAAAAAGATAATTTTATTACGTCTGTTCGAGATGAGTGATTTTCTGACTTTCGCATCACACCAGAGGGTGAAAGAAGTATTTACACATCTATTATTTTTTTGGAGCCTTTTGATGATAGAAATAAAAGGGCTTTTGGATATGACATGTTTTCTGATAGTACACGTCGTGAAGCCATGATCCGAGCACGAGATACGGGTCTTCCTGCTCTCTCTGAAAAGGTTATTTTAAAACAAGAAATAGGTACTGATATACAAAACGGTTTTTTGCTGTATGTACCTGTGTATAAAAATAATATTCAACCGTCTGCAGATACTATTTTCTGATATGTGTACGCACCTTTCCGTGCTAATGATTTCATTTCCTCGATACTCGATACATCCAAATATAATGTTTCTTTTCAGATATTTGATGGTCTCAGAATTGTCCCAGAAGAACAGCTCTATATATCTCCTGATTTTCCTCAGGAGAACAGGGAAATTATATATCGAGAATTGCAAACTCTTTCTATTGCAGGTCATCCGTGGACAATAGAGTTTGTGAATGCGCCATTGTTTCAGAGAAACACTATCTACGTACGTCTGGCTTACGGTATACTGATTCTTGGTTTTTCAATGAGTGTTTTATTATTTTTTGTTCTCCATTCTTTGATGATTTCTCGTCAGAAAGCTGTGGAATACGCTCAGAAAGTAAATAGGAAACTCATAAAAAACATTCAAGAACTCGAATCAACACGAGACGTTACAATACAGGCTTTGCAGGATGTTGAAATCCAAAAAGATAAATTTCAAAAAGCTAATAAACGACTAAAGCTTGCTACTCGTTCAGCTAAAATAGGTGTGTGGGAGTGGGATATAGTAAAAGATAACCTCATATGGGACTCCCAGATGTATACATTGTATGGTTATAAAAAAGAAGATTTCTCTGGGAAAGCGTATGATGCATGGTATGCGAGCATCCATCCAGATGATAAAGAAATGGTGAACAACGCACTTCAGCACTCTCTTCGTACAAAACAGGTATTTGATACAAAATTTAGAGTCATTTGCCCAGATAATTCACTCCGAGATATTCGCGCGTTTGGATTGGTAGAAACTGACGACAAAAATAAGCCTATTCATATGGTTTGAGTGAACTGGGACATAACGCATGAAGCCCTTGTTGATCGTCAAAAAACAGAATTTGTTTCGATAGCTTCTCATCAACTCCGAACTCCACTCACGTCCATCGGATGGTATACCGAAATGATGCTCCATGGAGATGCTGGGAAGCTCGCTCCTGCCCAGAAAAAATATCTCAATGAGATATACAAGAGTAATACGGCTATGGTTGATCTCGTTAATAAGCTCTTAAGTGTCTCTCGTATTGATCTCGGCACTCTTGTTATTGATCATAAAACAACTCATATGGATAGTATTCTCAGCGATATCCTCTCGGAGAATAAGAAGAAGACATCAACCAAAAAAATATCAATTAGCGAGCATGTTGGCAAGATTGGAACATGTCTTTCAGACCCTACTTTGGTACGAATTGTACTCCAAAATCTCATAGCCAACGCTATAAAATACACTCCTCAAGCTGGAAAAATAGATATTTCACTCTCTCTCATATGAAAAAATATACTCTTCAAGATACGAGATAATGGTCGTGGTATACCAGAAGAACAACAGAAGAATATCTTTCATAAATTTTTCCGTGCAAATAATACTGAAGACGTGAATGGCACGGGTCTCGGCCTCTATATTGTCCGTTCTATTGCGGAGAAGCTCTGAGGTAAGGTATGGTTTGAGTCTCGTACTCGAGGCACTAAAAAATGAACTACTTTCTTTGTTGAACTTCCGTTTGTACTGGATAAATAAGAATCCATCAAAAAATCCTCTTTTTAAGAGGATTTTTAAATAGATTATGGCGAGAATGCTGTGGGAAAGACGCCTTGAATGGCATCTTGAGTCAACCCGTAGGGGTCGATTTCTAGTTTGAGTTGTGTGGTATGGTGGGAACGCTGGGAATCGAACCCAGGACCATCACCTTAAAAGGGTGCTGCTCTACCGATTGAGCTACGTTCCCACAACAACTATCGTGGCGTGACTATATGAAAAAAAACCTATTTGTCTACTCTATTTTTACGCGAGTTATTTGACCCATATGGGAAAGCGTGTTATTGTAGTACAGTAATCACTTTCTATGCGCCGTTTTTCACTCCTTTTATCACTTATTTTCCTCATACCAATGGGCGTTTCTGCCTATTCTGTGAGTTGTAGTGGTATCCCTGACGCTTCTGGCTGTCAGCAGTGTTTTCATTTCGATCTCGCAACCAATAATGCAGCAAATGATATATTTGTGCCACGCTCGGGCATCCCAACAGGACAACAGGAATATATCGATCTTACAAAAAGTACTATTAGTGGCTACACATACCAATGAGCAAGTGTGAGTCCAGTAGGGAATATGACCAGTAGTTTTGATCGTTTTGCGAGTGGACCAAACGCGACTGCTTCTTGGGTCTGGGCTAAAACAAAGTCAGGGCAAGGTATCACACGAGGGAATATCCCAACAAATATCGATTATTCAAAGCCTGTTTACTCGGTTAAATATACAACTGTCTCTCATCTCAAGAATCAGAGTACTTCTGCTATTATGCCTGGAACAGAAGTCACACATCTCGAATGTGGATTTTTCTATGCGAAAGCTCCTACAGCTCCAATAATCTGCGGCGATGGTAAAAAGGAAAGTACAGAACAGTGTGATGATGGAAATACAAATAATAATGATGGTTGTTCAAACGCATGTCGTCTTCCTGTTTGTGGAAATAATATCCGCGAAGGAGCTGAAGAATGTGATGATGGAAACAATCGTAATGGTGATGCCTGTACAAGTCTCTGTCGTAATGCAGGTGCTTCCTCTATCTGTGGAAATGGTATCCGCGAAGGAGCTGAAGAATGTGATGATGGTAACTCAAGCAACACTGATACGTGTTCGACAGTCTGTCGTGCTATAGGTGGGGCCAATCCTCAGTGTCGAGTGCAAGCATTTGATTCGTACGGTTCTGTTCCACTCACGACGACACTTTCTTGTTCTGGTGAGCCACGAGGGCGTACTGTTATTATTGTAACCCGAAATAATACACTCATAGATACTTCAGAAACAACGAGCAAAACATTTACCTTTAATCAATCAGGACGCTATACTATCCGATGCTACCCTGATGCTGCCAATAATCAGAATAATTCTTGTACAACAGTTATCAATGTCGATGGACAATGTGGTAATGGTCTCGTAGAACGCGGTGAAATGTGTGATGATGGGAATACTATCTCTGGTGATTCTTGTGATCGTTCATGTCGTCTCACTGGTACAACCTGTGGTAATGGTCTTCTCGAAAATGGTGAAATGTGTGATGATGGGAATAATAGTAATAACGATACCTGTACAAATATCTGTCAGACTGGAACGCCAGATACTGGTCCTCTTGGTATGGTGACTATTTTGATAGCTATCGCTCTTCTCGGATCAGCTGGAATCGTCTACTATCGTCGACGTTCATAGTTTCGATAGGCTCGGCATAAGAGTTTTTCTCTTCTTTTTCCTGTATGACTTCTCTTTTTACCAAGCATTATCCGACATTTGATTACTACGAATACCGTGGTTTGACGGATACCCTTCATAAAAAACTGGAGAAAGAATTTCATATTCATGAAGATGACCTCGAGGATATATTTTCTCCGACACAACTTTCAAAATTTGAAATTCGTAAAAATTACGCTTACTTTGCTCTCCAATTTGCAGATAGAGATGCTTCAGACCGTATTCATACTCAACAAATCCACTGTATTGTGAGTCCTAAATTTCTCTTTGTTATTGATGAAGACACCTTTCTCGGAATCAAAGAGTTTGATCGTGTCCGAAATCGCCTGGTAGATAAGGAGAGCTATAATAGTTTCGATCTCTTCTATGAGCTCCTCGATATCTCTGTTATTCGAATGTTTGGCTTGCTTCATGCGATTCATGGACGTGTCAAAACCCTCGAATCAACTATTTTTTCTGAAGAACATCTCGAAAATGATCAGATTTCCGATATCCAGGACATCAAAAAAAATATCATCAACTTCAAGTCTCTTCTTGCCCCACTGTTTGATATGCTCGAAGAAATCAGTCTCAAACATACTGATTTGATAGATGAGACCGGAAGGGAAGCTATCGACGATTCGCTCGATAAAATCAAAAAACTCGTCAACCGCCTCGACAATTTCCGAGATACCATGAAGCTCTTAACGGAGACAAATGAGATGATTATTGCTCGTAGTACGAATCAGACAGTTCGTCGTCTCACACTCTTCAATGTACTCTTGCTTGGGCCGAGCTTCATCGCAGCTTTTTTTGGTATGAATATGCATTTTGGTTGGCTGAGTGCTCTTGCGGAACAAAATAACCTTATACCCCTCCTTATCATCGCGAGCCTCATGGCGCTGATGACCTTATCCATGTTTATATTCTTTCGTTCAAAAAAATGGGTCTAAGACCCATTTTTTATTGTTGTTCATTTTTTGCGAGTTGCGCTTTCATTTCCTGTAATTCTCTACGGAGTTCGAGAGCTCTATCTGGATCGTTCGTTTCTGAGAGTATCTCCTTTTCGAGCTGTTCTATTCGAGGCTTTATTTTCTCAGGACTGAGGATGATAGTAGGTTGTTTTGGTACGACTACTGGTTCTTCTTTGATGGCTTGTGACCGAAGCGGTCCTGGTATGGTCGCCGCGAGTCCTCATTTTTCAAATTTCGCATAGAGTATTCCTGCACAGAGGAAGGCAAAACCAAGCACTCCGTAGAGGGCTATTTTTATGATTTTTTGAGATTTCATAGGTGTATTATATAGAGATTACCTGAAACTGGCAAATCTTATCGTATAACCTGGAGTTCTGTTCGTGCTATTTCCTGCCAGCGAGGATCTTTTTCTTTTAATTTTGCAAAGATACCTCCATAATGAAGAGCTCCGTAGTGTATGTAGATATTTGGTATTGGTGAAGCTATGATGGATTCTACGACGAGATCATTTCTCTGGTGGAGTATGATGTCAAAAACGGGGATAGACCTCTGCAACTCTTGTGTCAGTGCGGGATTTGTGTACGTCCTCAGGAGGATATTCATCATACCACGTGACATAATACGGATGATATTTTTTTGAAATGCATTCATACTCGGAAAACTTTTTTCAAAAACATCGATGATGTTTTCATTTGCTACACCCCCAGAGGCTACTATGTTTTGTTCGCCAGCAAGTGTTATAATCTCATCGGTTGAGAGGTCCACATTGGTGCTTGGTAAGATGCCTAGAAATACATCACCATTTTGAGTTATGAGTCCTCCCATTTCTGCAAAGATTCGGTACATTTTTTCTGATACATTCATACCCATGAGCTCACTCAATTTTTCGATACTTTCCGGTGTTCCTGCACGTACTCCTTCGTAGAAAAATACATAGTCTTGTCCCTTGAGTCGTTCCATATCTTGTTTGATGTCTTCATAAAATCATGGTGAACCTATGTGCATCATGGATTGAAATATGACTGTCTTTTCACCATTACTGATAGTAATTTTTGGAAGTGTTGCGGGGGCAACATTGTTGGTAAATTGTATGAAACCAAAGAGCATCCATGGACTTATCCAGAGCAGTGCTATGAGCCATCACCATCCACGAGTGAGATGATAGAAAAAACGTTTTGTTCCTGAGCGGTCATCGTGTTTGCCAAAAATCATACCTATCAATCCCAGAGCACAGGCTCATCCGAGAGTCGCAACAATCGAAAAAGGTATAAATGCGAGAAATGCTCACATACCTATCATGCCACTGAGCATATACCCGAGCCATATATTGGCGCAGAAAGTGATGAGGAGGACGAGACTGAGAATCATAGTCTGGGGTTATAGTTTTTCTGTTGCTCCTTGTTGTGTGAAAAATGCACGCAGTTCAGAGAGGATAGCATCATACGTTGTCCTATCTTTGCCTTCTATGGCGACTTTGAGCATCGGTTCTGTTCCAGATTTCCTCACACAAAACCACCATTCAGGAGCTTCGATTCGGATACCATCGATAGTTATTTGCTCATATGTGCTATATTTTTCTTTGATTGCTTCGATAGTTTCGTCTTTTTTATCAGTGATAAATTGCAAAACTTGTCCTCGTGCGTAGGTATTAAATTCTGCTATCATCTCAGAAGCATTGTTATATTTCTCAAGTGCTTTCAAGAGATAATAGAGACCGGCAAGAGGCATTTCTATAGTTCCATATTCTTTGAAGAGGAGGTGAGTAGAGACTTCACCAGCGAGGAGACCATTTGCTTCTATCACTTCGCGCACAAATGATTCTCGTCCGACTCGTGTCATGCGGAGATTGCCGCCATATTTTTTGACCGTGTCGCCTACGATACGGCCACAAAATACTTCTTGAAATATTGTTGTTGTTCCGAGTCGTTCTGCTGTCCCGTCGGTGAGGAGCTCTCGAGCGATGATAGCAAGAATTATGTCTCCTGTGACAATAGTGCCATCAGGCGTGACCATGCCGAATCGATCAGCATCACCATCGAAAATAAAACCAAAATCACTCCCATTTTTCTGTATCTCGGCTATGAGTGGTTTGTAGTTCGCAAAACGAGATGTATCTGTGTCGTGAGCAGGAAAAGAGCCATCCGGTTTTGTGAATATGTGGATAGCATTTTCTCCCAATATTTCTCTCAAAAACGTTTGTTCAAAATGTGTCGCCGCACCGTGACTGTAGTCGACGGTTATTTTTGGAATTTTCTGAAGGGTTTTGAATTTCTCTCGTATATCCGCGAGCAGTTCAGTGATTTTTGTATCAGTGTAGGGAATCATTTCTGGAAGTCCTGTGTCTGCTATTTCTGTCTGTACTTGTGCTTCGAAGAGTGCTCTCAGTTCTGTTGATTTAATAGAGAGACACTTGTTATCGACGATTTTTGCCCCAACATATTCGCTCGGATTATGAGAAGCAGTGAAGAGGCAAGCGCAATCAAATCGATCAATCGCAGCATAGTATGCGATAGGTGTCGAACACACCCCGTAGGTATATTGTCCTATTTTTTCATCTTTCCCGATGACAGTTACCTCTTTGATTCCAGCTGTTTTCATACCTTTCAGAAATTCATCAATCAGAATCATATTTGCTTCTCGTACGTCTGAACTGATGAGCACTTTTGGTGCCCCGTATTTTTCTATAAGGTGGAGGCTAAGAGCGTAACCCATAATACGACCGAATTGTTCATCGATTTCAGACTGCCATATCCCACGTATATCGTAGGTTTTAAATGCTGAGAGGGCGTACATAGTTTTTTATAATAAAAAATTACCGTATTTGTATCTTGATATCTTCTGTCATTTTCGCTCCATTCAAGAAAATTTCAATATCATTTCTGTTTTTGGATATATTCATCTTTGTTTTGAGCTGTTCGATAAATACGCGAGGTGGATCTTGTTTCTGTGATTCTCTTTCCTGTGTTTCTGCGAAATATTTCCCGCAGAGAAAGGCTGCTACTATGAGTGTACCAACAATGAAGGATTGTTTTATTGTGTTCATTGAATCTCGTGAGCGCGAAGGACGTTTGAGAGAAGCATGGCGATGGTCATAGGGCCGACACCTCCAGGGACTGGTGTGACGTCTGCGATTTTTCCTATATTTTCTGTATCACAGTCTCAGAAGAGTTTTTTCCCTGCATCGTTGGTTTCTACATTGATACCGACATCGATGACGAGACCCCCTGGCTGAATCATATCGGCGGTGATGAGATGTTTTTTCCCTACAGCCGAGATGACTATATCAGCATGTTTTGTGTGCTCACTGAGTTCATTTGTTCGACTATGACAGACGGTGACCGTGGCTCCCGCATGGAGGAGGAGCATCGCAAGAGGTTTTCCCACAATAGTGCTTTTACCTATGACAACTGCATGTTTACCTTCTATTTTTTCATCTCCTTTTGTCTGAAAATAATGCTCGATGATGTACATGATGCCTTTTGGTGTACCAGGAATCAGCCATGATTCATCACCGCTATAGAGTCGTGCTATATTGGTCGTTGAGAAACCATCGACATCTTTTTTTGCATCAATAGTATCAAAAATAGTCTGAGGATTGATATGTTTCGGAAGGGGGGATTGTACGAGTATGCCTGTGACGCCTGTATCTTGATTGAGATTTTTTATATGTTGCAAGAGCTCATCTTCGCTGATAGATTCTTCGAGATGCAGAAGGTGAGATCAGATACCGACACTTTCACACATTTTGAGCTTGTTTCGCACATAGACCTCGCTCGCACTATTATTCCCCACCATCACGATGGTGAGATGGGGTTTTTGTTTGAGTTGTTGGACGTCATCTCTGATTTTTTGAGTCAGAGTGTCGGCCAATGTTTTTATATCGAGAATCATTTAGCGAATCATATTAGCTACGAATGGTAGAGCTATGACCATCAGCAAATCAAGGACGAGAATCAATATGAGCGGAGCCAAATCTATCATACCGACACGAGTCGGGAAAATCTTTCTCGTGAGGTCGTAGAGTGGTCGAGTGATACTATTGAGTGGTCCTATCACGATATGGAGACCGAGGAGTGTGAGCCAGCTCAAAATCACATCAGCAATCACTGCCCAGTAGAGTATGCGCAGGAAAAATGCAAATCCGGCAAGGAGATAGAGTCCGAGGAGATTCATTTTATGCGAGATGTTTATCAACGAGGGCAGAGAGGCTTTCTTTGTCAGTAAGTCCGACTGTTTTATCCACGAGTTGTCCGTCTTTGAAAACGAGGAGAGTAGGGATACTCATCACTCCGTAACGCTGAGCTATATCTCCAGAAGCATCGACATCGAGCTTTGTGATATTTGCTTTTCCCTCATATTCATGAGCGAGTTCTTCGACAATAGGTGCGATTGCTTGGCATGGTCCACACCATACAGCGTACATATCAACGAGAGTAACGCCAGAAGCGATTGTGCTATCAAAGTCAGCAGATGTGAGTACGCGAGTCATATAAATCAATTTAGGAATAAATGAATTACAAATTATGGAATTTTCTATAACAGTAATTGTTTCTGATTTTATTCTTTTTTACTCTTTATGCAAATTTTTAGCACGTAAATTGTTTAGGTGCCAGTTTTGAACAGATGCTCTCTGTCAAAAATACATTTTTTACTTTGATTTTTTCAGAAAAATCGATAGTCTCCTGGCATATGAAAATCATCTTTGTGACGGGAGGTATTATCTCTGGTTTATGAAAGGGTGTGACGGCCTCATCGATAGGTCGTCTTTTAAAATCAGCAGGGTACAGCATCAACATGATGAAGATAGATCCCTATCTCCAGGTTGATGCCGGGACGATGTCTCCGTACGAACACGGAGAAGTCTTCGTCACGGAAGATGGTGCCGAGACAGATCTCGATGTCGGAAACTACGAGAGATTTGTAGATATAGAACTCAACAAAGAATCAAACCCTACAACGGGGAAAATATATCTGACTGTTATCGAAAATGAGCGACGAGGGGATTATCTCGGTAAAACAGTCCAAGTCATCCCGCATATTACCGATGAAATCAAGCGACGTATCAAAGGACAAGCCGAAAAAGCTGATATCTGTATTGTGGAAATCGGTGGTCTCGTGGGTGATGCGGAGAGTCCTGTATTTATCGAGGCTATACGTCAGATTCGCAAGGATATAGGCAGAGAAAATGTGTGTTACGTCCATGTCGTGCCGCTCCTCTATATCGATGTTTCTGGAGAATTTAAAACAAAAGCGATTCAACTCTCAACCCGTCAACTTCGTGAGGCAGGTATCCAACCAGACATTCTCGTGACTCGTTGTCCAAAGCCTATGCCACAAGAATTGAAGCCAAAGATTTCGATGTTTACGGATGTTGATGAGGCAAATATTATTGAAGCAGTCGATGCCCGAACGATCTATGAAGTTCCACTTCTCTTTCAGAAGCAAGGTCTCAAGGAAATTCTCGAAAATACTCTCCAGCTCTGACACCGTGAAGCTAACCTTGTTGAGTGGCAAAAATTTGTCGATAACGTGGTCTCTCCAGAAAAGGAAATCCACATCGCCATAGTCGGAAAATATGCAGAACTCGAGGATGCGTATATGAGTGTCCGTGAAGCACTCGTCCATGCTGGTGCAAAATATGCGACAAAAGTAAAACGTCACTGGATCAATGCGGAAGAAATAGAATCAAATCCAGGACTTCTTCAGTCTCTCCGAGACAAGGGCGAACTTCATGGTGTCATCGTTCCTGGATGATTTGGTTCACGAGGTATCGAGTGAAAAATAGCAGCCATCAAGTTTGTTCGTGAAAACAATATTCCGTTCCTAGGTATCTGTCTCGGCCTTCAGCTCTCGGTGGTGGAGTTTGCGCGAAATGTCTGCGGGGTGGCTGATGCAACGTCGACAGAATTTGAAAAACCAGGAACACCATTTATCGATTATCTCCCAGACCAAAACGAGACGATTGCGAAAGGTGGAACACTTCGTCTCGGACACCAGGATGCAGTCATCCAAGAGGGAAGTCTCATCCATAAGCTCTATGGCTCGACGACCATCAATGATCGCCATCGCCATCGCTATGAGGTCTGTCCAGATAAACACGAAATACTTCGCTCGAATGGTCTTGTGCTCTCAGGAACTTCACATGAAGGTCGCCTCGTCGAATATATAGAAAATCCTGCTTGCACATACTTCGTCGCGACACAGGCTCATCCAGAATTTAAATCTCGACCAGGAAAACCACATCCACTCTTTGACGGACTTGTGGAGGCGTGTATTGACTAGTTTAATACTGTTCTCCTTCGTAGGTTGAAGGCCTTTCTGTATTTCTATTATCCCAAAAATTTTCTTTTGCTGAGAGTGCAGCTCATGCCCCAACTCACGCTATTGCAAGAAGTATTCCAACTCATCCAATTGCTTGAGCTATTTTCCCTGCAGGACTATCATCCGGATGCGCTATTGTTATCAATCCAACAAGTCAGCCACCGCTTAGTCCACAAGTATTGCGAATATGTCGTAAAATTTTATTTACACGAGGCTCGTAGATTGATTCTGCGACTACCCCATCCTCTAGAGATTCTTCTTCATAGACTGCGCTTAATATAGGTCTCCCGCTTTCGTCCAATTCGTGAGCATGTTCTTCTGGCATAAAATGAAAATTAAATATACTATCAATAAATTCTATACTGTTTCAATAAATGTCAAATAACGACCAAATTCATACGCTCGGTGAAGTGTCTCGTGCTCTCTTTGATAGGCATGATGATGCAGTGTATTCCAACGAGTTTGAATATGGTGTCAGCGAGTCAGTCGTGCGGAAAATATGGGAACAAAATAAAGAACCGGAGTGGATGCTCGAAAAGCGTCTTGCGAGTCTGAAAGTATTTCAAGAAAAAGCGATGCCGAAGTGGGGTCCAGATTTGTCGAAACTCGACCTGACAAAAATCTGCTATTACGCACGGCCAGAAGGTGCTTCAAATACGCAGTCGTGGGATGACGTCCCTGAGGCTATCAAAAATACATTTGAACGACTCGGAATCCCTGAAGCGGAGAGAATAATGCTCGCAGGTGTCGGAGCACAGTATGATAGCGAAGTTGTGTATCATAATCTTCGTCAAGAATTGCGAGATCAGGGTGTGATTTTCGAGGACATGTCTGTCGCAGTGAACGAACACGCAGAACTGGTCCAGAAATATTTCATGAAACTTATCCCAGCAAACGACCACATCTTTGCTGCATTGCACTGAGCTGTGTGGTCTGGAGGGACATTTCTCTATGTACCAAAAGGAGTAGAAATATCTGATCCATTGCAAGCGTATTTCCGTATGAATGTGAAATCTGGTGGGCAGTTCGAGCATACACTGATGATTATCGAAGACGAAGCAGCAGCACACTACATCGAGGGATGTTCAGCACCGAAATATAATACACCGAGTCTCCATGCTGGTATGGTTGAGATTTTTGTGTGAAAGAAGGCAAAGATGCGCTATACATCGGTCGAGAACTGGTCTATTGATACCTACAATCTCAATACCAAGCGTTCACTCGTGCAAGAAGAAGGGTATATGGAGTGGGTAGGTGGAAATTTCTGAAGTGGTGTCACGATGCTCTATCCTTGTACGATTCTCCAGGGTAGGAAATCGAGCTGTGATCATCTCGGAGTAGCCTTTGCCAATGCAGGACAAAATGTCGATGGGGGAGCAAAGGTCATCCATATCGGAGAAGACACGTCGTCAAATGTTATCATGAAATCTCTCTCAAAAGGTGGAGGACTCTCGACCTATCGAGGATTGCTCGATATCCAGCCTTCGGCACATAATTCGGTCAGTCGTATCGATTGTGATGCGCTCATCCTCGATTCTCTTTCCAAAAACGACACTATCCCAGATATCCGTGTACGAAATGCTTCGTCTATTTGTGCACATGAGGCGAGTGCTGGTCGTATCAGCGAAGAACAGCTCTATTACCTCCGTAGTCGCGGTATCGCCGAAGATCAGGCAAAAGCCATGATTATCAATGGATTTATCTCACCGATAGTCAAAGAGCTCCCACTCGAATACGCTGCTGAGCTCAATGCTCTGATAGCCCTCGAGATGGAGGGGAGTGTCGGTTAGGCAGCTTTTCTTTTAGTAGCTTGCTGTGTTTTGTATCGAAGAGCTCTCTTCTCCATATTTTTCCTTGCTGTGAGAATATCTTCCACATTTGTATGTGTAGAAGTTTTTTTGAGATTACGCTCTAATTGTATTCTCATACATAGATAGAGGAGGGCGTCATTGACGGCTCAGTATACTCGTGAGAACTTATGGTGGTCTCAGAAGAATTTGATGAGTTCTTCGAGTCAGAAACGTACTGTCCCATCAGCACTGAGCCAGGCCTGGAATAGTGTTTCTTGCTGAAATCAGCCTTTCTCGAGTATTTGCCTCGCTGCATTTTTTGTTTTTTCTCGGACTCATTCAGGCGCTCTCACTATAGCCATCGTTCATAAGAGCTCTGGAGTCCAGTTTGTCGCACGAGTTATGTCGTTATTTTGCCCATGAAACAGGCGCATATATTGATTTAATTTGCTTACTATAGCCAAAATTTTTCTAAAGCAAGTTATCCTTATCTCTTTTCTACAAAGGAATGACAAAGAATTGGATTTTTTCTTTTTTTCTGCATAATGGTCTGTGACTAAACACTTTGATTGCTCGCTCATTTTGATACTACCCTCTGGGATTCTACATTGCCGTCAGCTGAATATAGAGAAAGATTAAAAAACAAAACCATCCTGCTTATCAATGCAGGACCAGCATTGAAATATCTCGTCATGAAGCGTATTCGTGACCTGGGTGTCTGAACTATTGTTGTTCTAGACGTGCACCGTGAATGGTGTGCGGAATTTGTGGATGATACGATTTTTTGTGAGGATTCTTTTTCTCCTCTCATCGATCCTGCTCATCCTGAGACTGATTCACGTATTCAATCGATTCTCTCGTATACAAAAGAGAAACATATCACGTTTGATGGTGTATGGACGTTTGCTGATAAGAGTGTTGTTCTCTGTGCTCAGATTGCTCGCTTTCTCGGAACACCATGAATCGGTCCCGATATTCTCGCACAGCTCAAAAATAAACAAACACTCAGAGAGTGGCTCTATACCCACCGTGATGCACTTCAAGACGATTGCCCACATGTTATCTCGCTTCCATGCGTCGACTATGCTCACGTCTCTCCTGATTCCTTCCCACTTATCCTCAAATGAGTCGAAAGCGTCGGTAAGTCACTTATCAGTGTCGTCACGACGCCTCATGAACTCGATGAAAAAGTCCAGAAACATGGACTCTCGTCTGTGGCATTGGAGCCATATTTCGAATGAATCGATATCGATCTGAATCTCGTTGTATCTCAAGGGAAAATAGTGTGGTCAGGTTTTGTCGAAAATTTTGTCCCACAGCAGCCATGATTTCTCGAAAATGGTTCTCAGACATGTCTCTGCATAGATGCAGAAGAACAAAAAGAAGTGGTTCGTTATACACAAAATATTCTCAATCTCGCCCAGAATATTCAGACAGCTTGTCTCCATGTCGAGTTTCGCGTGAGACATGATGAACGTGGTTTTTTATTTACCCTCATTGAGATAAATTTCCGTATGGGAGGAGGTGAAAACTTTGTCTTTCCACTTGGGCAGGATAACTATGACCTTATCCTCGCGAATATGGAGCTCGCTTTTGGTCTCCCGCTCTCTCAACAGCATATATTACCAAAATCTGGTCCGTATCCTTATATGAAAACAGCTGATCTCTTTACGACCAGAAAAGGTTTCTTGAAAAATCTACAGTGACCAAAAAATACCGACAATGTTCTCGAGTATCTCTTTTTTGCAGAAGTGGGTATGGAGTGTGATTTTCCTCCGAGAGGATGTGTCCTCGATGAGATAGGCTGGATAGTCGTGGGGAGTCGTACGAGTCAAGACGAGGCCTCACTGATGCTCGAAAGAGCCCTCTCGGAAGTGATTGTAGATATTCAATAAAAACTAAAAATGACCCGAAAAGGGTCATTTTAATTTTAATTTGGTTGAGCAGTCGAGTCTAGCAAGAAATGGGACAAATGGGATACATCTTAAACGGAGATATTAATAGCCATAATTTCAAATACGTAAAGCTAAAAACACCTGATAAGTTTATTTTTCAACAATTTCTAATCTCTCAGGAGATCAAGCAGGTCGATGATCATTAGCTATAGCTAACATTACTAATTCACTGGTAGCTTTTATAGCATGTGGTACAGATCCGGGAACCATGTACGCCATCCCTGGATGTAGACCGTGGTCAACGCCATTGTATTCTACAAATCCTTCACCTTTTAGAACAAGTAAAATATGGTCTCCTTCGTGTGTATGAGTTGCGACACCTTTCCCCGCACCAAACCTTATCACGTCCAGTCCAAATTTTTTGTATAATAACAATGCTCTTGCTGTTCCGTCACTATTAGCCATCTGTATCTCTAACTCTCCAGATACTGGGACTAATCCTCAATTCTCTCAGGGCTGAGCCCATGTTCAAGTCTGTAATGTATCAGAATTATCAGGAGCATTAGACATATTTAATCAAATTATTTAATAAAAATATATACTTAATATAATATTAATATTTAATTGTCAATAATTAATTAAAGTATTGACATTAAAAGTGATAAATCTAATATAGATTATATACCATAGCTTGTCTTTAATATGCGTTTTTGACTTTTTTCAGTATCTAAAGATTTACCGACAAATTTTTTTGAAGATAAAGATGTTATATATTTGCACGAACAGATGATGCAAATGTGATACAAATTCCTTCCATGAAATCATATATATAAATCTATCCAAAGTAGTAGCAGATGAGATCGAGTAAAAGATATAAATGATTTTATCGCTAGTTCGGAAATTTCTCATTTATGGGCTATAACAGGATGATTTGGTTCAAACGAAATACTCGATTTGATAAATTTTTCATCTTTCTGAAGCAATGATAAACTAATTTGTGGTTTTTCGGACTTAACAGTTCTTCTCAATGGATGCTATCAAAAAACTGCAAAGATGACACTACATTGACCGAATTTTAAAACATTATCTAAGAAATACCCTAATCAAAACGAATCTATTAGAGATTTTTTATCTAAAATAAACCTTTACTGAAAGGATTTTAGTTTTTCTTTTTGAAATCCTCATTCATATTTTGATCCAAGTGCAAAAGAAAATATTAACGATGGCTGAATGAAATTTGTATATAAATGAGAGGTAGAAGGTGTTGTCGTCTGATGAAACCTCTCTTCATTTAACTTACTTATTTGAACAAAATATGAGATTGATTTAAGCAATAAAATTTTATTTCTAGAGGAATGTGATGAGTTTTCATTGTGAATGATAAGAAGGAATTTTTTTCAGTTAATGTCCCAGAAGTCTATCAAGTGACTTAGATGAGTAGTTTTTTGAAGAATTAATAAAAACTGCTATCGTGATTATGATCTAAGCCTGGAAAGTGCCTTACGTGATGCATTCAAGGATTTAAACATACCAGTTGTGATGAATGCTCCATTTGGTCATGTGTCTACCAATGAAGCTTTTTATATTGGTTCTAAATGTAATATTAGTATTGATTCTGAAGGTATTCCCTTAGTTTCTTTCACTAGTGCATAAATATGCCAAACCTATTAGAACATTGATTAGTGGTTATCGAATGAGTCGATTGAACCATGAAAAGTATAACAGCTCGCGCTCTTTCTGAGCTATATTCTTGAGTTTACTATAAGACAGCAGCGTTATTAAGTGCTAAAGAAAAAGAAGTTCTAAATTCACCAGATACAAGTACTCAAAAAAGATTTGATCGTTATCTGGAAGTAGTTCGTAGTGATATTGCATCCATACAAGAAATACAACCCAGTTGACAGGTAATTTTTGCTGATAGGCTTATTGATACAACAATATGCCACCATATTTCCATGGATGAAAGGGTGTTATTGAGAGATGCCCCTGCCTTAAGTCAATCAATAAAACGTATACAAATCCTTTTAACCGCAAGTACAGATCGAATATTAAGAAATATTTCCTGAAAGGATGTTAGATCTCGTTTCGATCTTGATGAAGGGCTTATAGTGGCCACACAACGTAAATTAGAGCAGTGCCATAATGACTTAGTGGTTGATGTATCTCATGGTGATCCGAAGAAGGTTTTACGTAGAATACTTGAACATTTTTCGTAAAATCTCCTTAAATAATAATTGACATTATATTAAATAATGTTATATATACTTAGTATTTATAACTTGTAAATTGAATATACGAAACTATGCAAGCTAATAGTTTAAGAGATGCATTTGATAGGGCTGATGTTCTTATTGATACATATGGTGTTTGAGGCAGTCATACTTATTTACCATACGGCTGGTTTCTGAGAAATAAATATGTAAACATGGTCAGGGAAGTCATAGAATGACTTTGATACAGTGAGTGGAATTTTTCTGATCTCATTACAGCAGAAGATCTTGCGGTCATGAACACTCAAGTGATGAATATATCAGGAAAGGTTATGCCCACTTCTCATGGAAAAAGTGAAAAAGACCTCTTTTTAGCTCCTACGCATGAGATTCCTGTTAATAGAGTACTACAACAGAGAATTAAAAACGAATCAGATCTACCTTTGCGACTATTTCATACAGGTAGTGCTTTTCGAAAGCCTAAACAAAATCAGTTTCCTTTTAATTTATGAGAAAGAAGGTCATATGTTGAAGCTTATTGAGTATTTAGTGAAAATGCTGATATTGAAGCTGAATTTGGAAGAATAAAAGAAGCTATTAGTTGATTGATTGCAAATACCCTTGTTATGCCATCAGTAAATGTTGATAGACCTCTAGCGACAAATAATCCTGTATCAAAACAGACGAATTGCTCGGACATAATCACTCCTTTTGGTAAAACACAAATTGCCGGAATGCTATATCTGCATGATACTATCTTTACACAACCATTTTGAGTCCGTTATAGAACTCCTGGAGTTAAAAAGAAAAAAATACCAAGAACAATACATTTCTGATTCTCGGACAATCTTTTATTGGGCACTTTACTGAACTCGCTTGATGAAAATGGTAATTTCAAAATTCCTCCAAGTCTTTTACCCCATCAGGTAATGTTTTTGGTAGATTCTGGCGAGGAAAATAATATTGAAGCTGGAAAGCATAAAAAACAAGTTTGCCGATCAAAAAATGAATCGCATAGATATTTTGATTTAGCGGTTCGTCAGTGATACTTAGTTATTGTTAGAAAAACTGACAAAGGTTCATATATATATTTGCCTGATAAAAATATAAAATTACCAATTGAACAAATAGAAAACTTAGATGATATTATTCAGCAACAAATTATTGATCGTTTTGGATCTTTAGAAAAAATAAAACAAGATAAGATGAAAGAATGAATAGTCTTTATAGAATGAGATAATATGGATAGTATTAATACTTCTCTCAAATCTTGAAAAATTGTTGCCGTACCTCTCTTTAAATCAGATCAGATAGTAGTTGAGTTTGAGAAAAAATTGGCTTGTTGAGAAGTTCTTTGATTTAAAGAATCAGATAGTAAAATGAAATGTATTCAAACTGGTCAGGAAACAATGCATTTTGCTTACGTATCAAGACGTTTTTAATTTCTATTATGAGTATTAAAAATATAGGCTGAGTTGATGTAGGTACTACTGGAATTAATGATTCGTGCACCTTAGACACTATAAATGATGTCTCTGCTTACAGCCTCCATACAAACTGGTGATATGGTCTGGATTCGCTTTGACTTAAATTAGATATATCTGTCGAGCATGCACAGGCGCGAGAGGTGGAGAGCTCTTATGATAATGGGGGACTTTCTTTGAAATGAGATCTTTCTTTCCAAGGTAGAGAAGATTTAAATCCTCAATTTAGTATTGCCGGGAATAAAGGTATTATAAGCAAGGCAATTCATCATGTGCTTGAAATAAATAACTATATTGCACTTCATGCTTGCGCGGTCTTTAATCCTGTAACTGGAAAGACAATAGTGTGAATCTGATCCTCTTGATCGTGAAAAACTGCACTTATTAGCGCAGCTTTGAGGAATTGATGGAAAATAGTAAGTACTGAGATGCTTGTTATGTCACCGAATTCAATATTTGTTCCTGGAAATACTCTCGATACAGTTTCTTCAAGAGCAGCTGATTATATAGAAAAATACCTAGAATGAATATCAGTCAATAGAGATTCAGTTATAAAGGATGAGACATGACAAAAATGCTTAGCTGATTTTACATCTGCACGTTATAAAAAACCTATTTCACCAGAAGATTGAGAAGTGGAAATTATTTTTTTAAACTATGGTGACACAAGGTTTGCACATGGCAAACCTCCTATTGATACTGACTATATAACTAGAATATTACAAATTTCCGCATCTGAAAAAATAGATTGCCCAACAGTAGTAGGAAATAACCTCATGGATATAAACCTGAGATGAAGTACGAAGTTAAGAAATCAATGAATCTCGAGACTGAAAAATTGAAATTTTAAATTCACAATCTTGTGATGAGATATTAACGATTTCGAAAGGTACATTGCGCCCGTAGTAGCCCCAAAAATGATTTCTAGATGACCGAGCGAACCTAGGAATGTTGCTATTCCCAAAGTGAAAGAAAGTATAGAAAGCTTTTTTCTAAGAAATTCATACTCGCCAATTGCCTCTAGGGCCATGGCAGATAATATTGTTCAAGCGGAGTTATTCTGACGTACAACGCATTGATTGGTAAGAGTTCCGTGGATAATTAACAATAAAATTCCTGATGGAAGCTATTCTCATTTAGTAAATCAATGAGATAATATTTTCTCAGCCGATTGTACCGAAAAGAATTGATATTTATGCTGTGACATGGCAATAGAATTGTTGCTGGATTATCTTGCACAATCTTGAGGGCCTCAATTTGGTGTTGCGGTATTAAAATCAGTTTTCCCATCTTGAATCCTGATAAGATATTTAAAGAGGTTTTATGAAAAAAAGATGATGGGACTTATTATCTGAACCACTCCAAGGTTAGTGGCTGATAATAATTTTTCCCCACGGGTATTATGAACAAATCCTGTAGGTTATACTATCCCTTTAGAATGAAAATCTCCAATAATTGCAGATTTTTCTACATCAGAAATGACTCTCTGAAAAATGCTTGAACTCAAACAAAAATGAGAAAAAAGACTTCCACATCCAACGCTACTTGATCGGAATTGAAAATTAACTGCTTGAATTGACGAAGCTTTTTCAGAAGAGTGAAATTTTGTATGATCACTCATACCTTTTTGATGAACTCAAGGGATGCACAAAGGTATGATGATTTCCTTATTGATAGAAATAGTTACATCCTTTCTTGGATGAATGAGGTCAGAAAAATGAGATTTGGTGATTGTTTGATTTAAAGCTGATTCTAATAATTGTAATGATTGATTAAAGTCGGTAAATGACTTAATTACTGGAATACAAGCTAGATGATGACTAAAAAGAATTCCTGGAGAAAATTCCTTAAAGAAATATGGTCAAAGTATGGCATCATGAGTTATAGCTGTTCCAAGAAGCATTGCAGACATATTATGTTTATAGCCTTAACGAATTACATCTCTATTTAAATACTATAATAACCTCAGAATTCTGAGAATTTTTGGATTCCTGAGGTACAAAAAAGGCATAAAAAGACCCACGTACGTGGGTCACAATACTAACTTAGTGTATCTAATGGTTGGGGATGAGGGGGAGGAAACCAATGCTCTGCTTTCCGAGTCAACCCGAACGAAGTGAGTGGTTCGAAGACCGAATATTTCAAAATTGGTTGAGCAGTCGGGGCTAGATTGGAAATGGGACAAATGGGACACCTAAAAAAGAATCATTTTATTTGTACAATTTCAGAGATATTTGAATTTGCTTTCCATTTCTTGTCTCTATAATACACCCACGGGGGGTATAGGTGTAAAATGGTGTTTTTCTCTATTTAATATATTTATATTTAATGAAAAATTTCCTACAAAATACAAAGTTCTTCTTCACTGACTTTCATACATGAACAATAAATATTTGTCTTCATATTATCAGTTTATGAGTATTTATTGCAGGTATCCTTATGAAGAACATTGTTCTTTTTATCTTAGGATTTGCTGTGATTGATGAGCTCGGGCACATATATAACTTCTATGTCTCACATAGTAGGGATAGTAGATACAATCCCGCCAGGATGATACCATATCAGATTATTTTCACTCTGCCACCTGCTGTTTTACTGTTTTATATGATTTTTGTTTAGGTACAAAAATTGTCTCTATTTAACTCTTTATTCTCTTTTTATGATCCATTCGAATCCTACTCTCCAAAAAAAACTTTTGTTGGCTATCAAGAAATCCCAATGAACACTCGAAAATGTGACAAAGATGATTGAAGCAAATGAAGCCTGTGGTGACATAGGGCAACAACTTAGCTCGGCTATTGGGCTTCTCCGCACAGCAAGCATTGATCTTATGAAAAACCATCTCATCTGCTGTGGTACTGCCGCACTTTCTCATAAAAATCCTAAGAAGAGCCACGAATTCGTTGAAGAATTCGCTCGTATTTGGGATGTCTCTACGAGGAAATAGTCGGATCTTATCATTATTCTAATGCCACAAAACCATGGCTCATCAACATATATACGATAAAAACGGAAAGCAGCTCTGCTGTACGCAAGAAGAAAAGATTAATAAGTTAGCCGACAAGTCCTTGAAGTGTAATACTAAGAAGGATAATTGTTGATGTCACGATGATCACGAAAGCGACCATTCTGACGATGATGGACATGATCATTCGTGAGCAAGCCAAAGCACATTTTCGATGTTTTTTCCATCAGTCATATCATTCATTCTTTTGTGAACAGCAATCTTGATGGATAGTTACTTTGCCCAAGTATGGTTTACGGGCTGGGTGAGGATAGTTTGGTATTCTGTGGCATATTTACCAGTCGGATTTCCTGTCCTGAGAGAAGCATCTGAAAGCATAAAAAATGGGCAGTTCTTCTCTGAGTTTCTCCTGATGAGCATCGCTACTATAGGTGCATTTGCCATAGGTGAATATCCAGAAGGCGTTGCAGTCATGCTCTTTTATTCAGTCGGAGAAGTCTTTCAGACCTTAGCTGTTAAAAGAG
>CAZVRL010000012.1:0-33901 GCA_964630285.1 uncultured Candidatus Peribacteria bacterium
TCGGTCGCTACAACACTGATGATAATCAGATTATCATGGACCTCGTGTCGTTTCACCCACTGACACAATTTGATGAAAAAGAATTCGTCGACCTCCTCGAACACTCACTCTCTCTCTCAGTCGCTGAGAAAAAGCGTGTCGTCGATGCTATTCCAACTCTCTCTCAGTATCAGATAGATGAGCTCAAAAAAGTATTTAGCGAAGAACGTGATGAATTCCGAAAACTCATGCCAAAAGAAGGTGATACGATCAAGAAACTCGTCATGGATAAAAAAGCTGAATGGAAACAACTCAAACAAATCTATATTGATGAGCTGAAAAATCGTCAAAAAGCGAACGAAGATGCTGGTAAAATCGATGATCTCAAGAAATCTCTCGGTCTCGACGAAGAAGAAGGAAAATAAAAATCATACTCTCCTCTCAAAAATGCTCCTCCGGGAGCATTTTTATTGTGAGTATCTTTCTCCCCTTGTCATGCTTGAGATGCTTGCGAAGGGATAAAAAAAGCTATGCTATATCATAGAATAGTTTTTATCTCCCCTTATGCGCCAACTTCTCTCTCGTTCAGTGATGATTCTGTCTGGTGTCGTATGTCTCTCAGCATTTGCTTATACAAGCGAAGATACTGCTATCGCCAATAGTCTCGCTGATGCAAATATCATCGTCGACCAGCGCTCAAATCCTGCTGCCTACCGTCTCGATGATACCATCACGCGACAAGAAGTCATCGGTATGACGCTCAAACTCAAAGGTATCGCACTTCCAAACAACTACACTTGTAAAGGATATTTCACCGATGCTATTTTCTCAAAAACACATCCTGATTCATGGGTCTGCCGTGCGGTTGAACTCGCTGCTGACCGTGGTCTCATCACTCGTGATAGTGCAAAGACTCGACCAAGTGATAAAATCACAAAGGCTGAGGCTCTCGCACTTGCTTGGAAAGGGTCTGGCATGAGTATCGAAAATCATGATGACGAAGATGGAACTTTTTATGACAGTAGCGACAAACCTGCCGAAAAATGGCAGGAAAATCTCCTCCAGACTGCTCTCGAGGCTGGTGTTATCACGATAGAGCAAGATGCATCAAGCGGTATTCTCAAACTCCTCTGGAAACACAACGATGTAGCCACTCGTAAACAAGTATTTGCTATCATCGCTACCCTCCAAACCATCAAAAAAGCGAGTGAACAAACGATGTATCTCAATTTCTCTGGTGAAGTACAATACAAACCAACAAAAACACAGGTGATTAGTAGTGATGCAGAACTCATCAAAAATATCCAAGAAAAGAATTTCTCTGCTGTGATAGCTGTTCTCACACCTGCTCCAACACAGTATCGTACAGAAGGAAATACTCTCTTTGTCATGCAGAGCTCTCCAGATCTCTGGGGTCATGTGACCTACTCAAGTGTGACCACACTGTTTGGGAAAGTATTTCAACAGTATTCCCCCTATAATCCCTACGAGAAAGCTATGGCAGCCATGCTCAAGCGTTTTAACCTCGCTTCTGAGGTAGATTTCTATGCTCTCCCCTATGGTGAACTCTGGGAGCGAACTCGTGACTATATCGAGCAATACTATGCCGATGAATTCATGAATGCCCCTATCGTCTATCCTTCTCCTGAACAACAATAACACATGCGTATAGCTCTCCTCACTGGCGGTATCTCCGCTGAGCGTCCTATCAGTCTCCGAAGTAGCGAATGACTCAAGAGTTTCATAGCCGAAACATCTCACACCTGTGACATCTACGATATACCAACTGACCTCGATAGTTTCCTCGGAAAGTATAGAGAATATGATATCGTGTTCCCCTATATTCACGGACGATACGGTGAAGATGGTATCATCTCTGGACTCTGTGAGACCCTCGGTCTACGCTATATCGGTTCTCCAAGCACGACCCATGCTCTCTGTATCGATAAATTTCGCACGAATTGTGTGGTAGAAAAACTCGGAATCACCAAAGTACCAAAATCATGGATTCCTGGTATGAATTCACCGACTCTCCTTGGCCTCCCAGAAAGTATCACAGAACCCAATCCAAAAGAGACAGAAACACCGCCTCTCATCGTGAAACCAAACTGTGGAGGAAGCACTGTGGCAACGAATAAAGCAACCAATGTCACAGAACTCCTCTCAGCTATCGAAGAAGTCCATATCAATACAGGCGCTTTGGCGGCTGGCAATATCCAGCTCCTGGGGAAAAATGAAACATTTGAGAGGCATTTCCCGAACTACGCAGATGCTCCTCTCGTGCAAGAATACATCGATGGAGATGAGTATACTGTCGGCGTTGTTGGACCAAATAATGCACCAGAAGTGCTCCCTATCATGCAGATAGTGAACCTCAAATCTGTCCTCTTTGACTGGAAAGAAAAATATGAATCAGATGGAAGCAATGAAGTATTCCCTCTCGACCTCGATAAAACTCTCGAGCAGAGACTCTCCGATGCATCACGTAAAATCTACCAACTCCTCGGTTGTTCTGGTGTTGCTCGTATCGACTATCGTGTTCGTGGGGACGAGATATTCTTTCTCGAAGTAAATACGTTTCCTGGTGCAACTGGCGCCTCGTTTATCCCAAAAATGTGGAGAAAAAGTGGCCGAAGTATGGGCGATTTTATTACGCTCCTCATCGAAACAGCTCTCAAAAACTAGAGCGTATTTGCCATGATGTCAGTATTACTCGCGATGACCTGTGGGACATCGAAATAGTTTGTATGGAAGTAGAGCTGGAGCTCTGGTGACAGATATGGAAGAGAAGTGTTGAAATCATCATAACTCACAAGATCAATCATACTGTACCCTGGGAAACGAACGAGCCACTCAGCTTCGACATCATTGGCGAGATATTCTGTGAAGAGCTGAGGTTCACGTGATTTTTTACCGTCGATAGGATCCAGGATATACCACTGCTCGTCGTCCCCGAGAAATACAGCAACACGATGGGCCTGAAGAGCATAAGATCGTTTTGTGACAAATCGGTACACATCAAATACTGTTTCTACGTGTTGATCTCTTCGCTGATCAAGTGCTTCAATAAGGGCTTTTTTATCAGTAAAAGACGTCAGTGTGCGATTGAACCGTCCAAAACGTATGAGGTCATGTGCATCTCCCTGTGCCATCCATGGTGATGAAATACCCATGGCAGAGAGTATGTTTATGAGATTATGCCGTGCGGTAAATGAACACGGGCTCACACCCTTTGCATTTACGTCGTAGGATTCAACAGTAGATACAACAACGCGACCGTTTTCGAGAACGGTTGGGATTTTTGAAGGCTTCTGAACACGCATATGCATAAGTCGAACTTCTGGACTCATGCCTCACTGGGGCTGAGAATTTTGTTCGGATACAGAGACTATTGATGGTATTTCGACAGGCGTCGTTGGTACACCTATTTCTGCAAAAGAAAGAGATGCGCTGAATACAATTACTACTCACAGAATCACCGATATATTCGAAAGATGCATAGAAATGACTGTGCAAATGGTAGTCCTCTCATACCCGAAGTCAACAGAACACTATTTACAATAAAAACGATGTTGCGAAAAGAAGTGCGATTCTTATAATCACTGGAATGAAGAAATTCTCAATTATAACCCTCGCTCTCTCGTTGATTTTACTCATCGGAAGTGGATTACTTATCTGGCTCGAGAGTCGCTACCCGATGCTTCATGCTCCGCGTATGATTATCGGTTCTATCGTGGTACTCTTGATACCTGGATATTGGATCACGCGATGGACATTTCCTCTCACAGGTGAGGAAAAAATCATGGATCCTATCGATGAAAAAGCTCCTGCAAATCCAGAGGCAGAAAATATGCACACTATTGACGGGCTCGAACGTTTTGTACTCTCGGTAGCACTTTCCATCTCCGCTGTGCCTTTGATTCTCTTTTATGTGAATTTTCTTGGTGTTCCTCTGACTGTCTGGAGCGTTTATTGGACTATTGTGGGCGTTTCTGTTGCCTCTATGGTAGCCACTATCTTTATCGAACGCCGTCATGTTCACCTTCAGCAATAAACATTGGCATATCGCTTGGTCACTCGTCGCACTCACACTCTGAGTGTTATCTCTGGGGTTTAATTGGTATCCTCAGTTCCCTTCTATGTGTCTGATTTTGGGAATTATACTCGTTATCATGATTGATACACTCGAACCTATCCCGGCCTACAAACGTCATAACTGGGATGCTCTCTATGCTGATATAAAAACAGGCAAAGTAGATATTGGGAGGGGTTTTCTCCTGCTCAATTCAAAGTTGATTTTCCCAACTATCTTCACTATCTATCTCATTCTCCTTATTCTCCAGAAGGTAAAAGTGGTCCCGACAGAATGGCAATCATATGCGAGCTCTGCCATTGATACGCTCCAGCTTTTGTGGGTAACTCTTATCAGTGCTGTTGTGGCAAATTTTACTGGCCTCCCAGAAAATGCCTATGAGGTCGAACATAGTTCTTCTCTCACAAACACGCTCACTATCATTCTCGTATGTCTCCTCTCCTATGGAGCTATGTGGGCTATCTTTGTCGAAATAGCTGTTATCGGTCGTGTCGCCTATTTTGTCTCTCTCAGTGTCGGTGTTTTGATTGCCCTGGTCAGTTTTATGATTCTCACAGAGCCCGAGGAAGAATCTGTTATCAACTCACCTGAAAAAGCCTAATTATATGATAAAAGTCATCATTCAGATACCCTGTAAAAATGAAGAAGAAACCCTTCCAAAGACTTTTCACGACCTCCCAAAACATATCCCAGGAGTAGACGTGCTCGAATACCTCATCATCAACGATGGAAGTACGGATAGAACGTCGGCTGTTGCGCGAGAACTGGGTATACATCATATCATAGAGTTCAAGGCGAATCGCGGTCTCGGTATTGCCTTTCATCACGGTGTCATGCATGGACTCATGCTTGGTGCCGATATCATCGTCAATACTGACGGAGATAATCAATATCCCGGCAATAGAATCCCTGATCTCATCAAACCGATTCTCGAGGGTAGGGCTGAAGTAGTGGTTGGAAATAGAAGGCCTGGCTCCAATCCTCACTTTACACCGTTTAAACGTCTCCTCCAGAGAATTGGCAATCATGTAGTCAGCTTTGTTGCAGGCGAAAAACTCCCTGATTCTGTCAGTGGTTTTCGTGCCTATTCACGTGAAGCACTCTATGAGATCAATGTGACTTCTCGCTTTTCATACGTCGTCGATACGCTCATCCAGGTGTATAAAAAAGGTCTCGCGATAGCCTGGGTCGACATCGAAACTCATGCTCCGACACGACCATCACGGCTCTTTCGAAATATCTGGGAACATATCGGCAAGACAACGATGAATATCGGTCGTGTCTACATGCTCTACGAACCCCTCAAAATATTTTTCATACTCAGTCTCCCTTCTCTCCTCCTTGGGACTATTGGTGTACTACGATTTCTTCATGCCTACTTTTTCACCAATATCGGTCGTGAGATGATACAGTCTCTCTTTATTTCTGGCGTTTCTATCACGATTGGTATCACTCTTTTTTCACTGGGTATTATCGGGGATTTGATGTCCAAAAATCGCACTCTCTCAGAACAACAGCTCTCACTCCTGAAAAGACAGCGCTATCCGCGTGATTAATCCTTGATTTCGAGAAAAACATAGAGTACACTAAGTGGGTATTCTTATTTTTTTGTTTTTCCTATGTCAAAACACCGCCAAGTAGATATCTCTGATTTTCGCGTGAAACCAGGTGAAAATATCCACATGAACAAGATCAAAACTGATGATGTCGGAGACTGGGATGAAGAGTCGGCTATGCACCGTCTCGAGAAAAATCGTAAGAAAATTATCGAACTCCAGGACACACTCTACGCTGAACATAAACAATCGCTCCTCGTCGTCCTCCAGGCGATGGATGCAGCAGGAAAAGACTCAACTATAAAAAATGTCACTCAGGGTATCAATCCTCAGGGATGTAGTGTTGTCTCCTTCAAACAGCCGAGCTCAAATGAACTTGCTCATGATTTTCTCTGGCGTATCCACAAAGAAGTGCCTGCAAAAGGAAAAATCGGTATCTTCAATCGTAGTCATTATGAAGATGTCATCATCACTCGTGTGCATGAGATTATCGATCGTGATCTCATCAAAAAACGTTACGACCATATCAATGATTTCGAACGTATGCTCACTGATCACGGTGTAAAAATCGTGAAAATCATGCTCCATATCTCTTCAGAATATCAACTCAAACGCATCAAACACCGTCTCGAAAAACCAGAAAAAGCATGGAAATTTCAGCCATCGGATATGGAAGAACGCAAGAAATGGCCAGAATATATGGAAGCATTTGAGAAGGCAATCGAACACACTTCAACAGCTGATGCTCCTTGGTATATCGTTCCTGGTGAAAATAAGTGGTATCGTTATCTTGTCGTCAGTGAGATTATTCTCCAAGCCCTCGAAGATATGGCTCCAGAACTTCCAAAGCCAAATTTTGATATCAAGATCATGATGAATCCCGAATTTTTGAAATAAGTATTTCTAAAAAAATAGAATTCTCTACAATGCACCTATATGGTGCATTTTTTGTTTGCTCTAAGTCTCTTTTTCTTCTGAGCCTGTGTCGGGAGTTTTTGTGGTGTCCTCATGGAACGCGATATCAAACGCTCTTTTTGGACTGGGCGAAGTCAGTGCCTCAGCTGTAAAAAAACACTTCACTGGTACGAACTCGTACCCCTCGTGTCCTATTTTGTACAACGTGGGCAATGCAGAAAATGTGGAGCCCTGATTCCGTCTTGGATTATTAGTATAGAAGTTCTGACCGGTCTGACATGGATGTTTTTCTGAACACTTCTCTCAGTCTACGGATATAGTTCATGGAACATTGGAAGTCATCTCGTCATCCTCACACTCCTTCTCATGCTTGCTATCGAGGATATCAAAACATTTACCATTCCGGATCGATTGTCACTGCCGATGATAGTCATGGTAGTAATGATAGTAGGTATTTCAGAACAATTTTTTGATATATGACTTTTACTCCGTTGGGACGAAGTCCTCTTGGGAGGTATTATTGGTATGATGTTTTATCTTCTACAGATGATGATACCTGGTATATTTTTCTTGGTGAGAAAGAAGCGTTTTATGGATGCTCTCTCAGTGGTCGCTCTGCCTTTCTTTTTCCCATTCTGGACACTCACAAAAATATTTCTCGGTGAAAAAAATGCTGATCGACTCATACCGACTGTTGCCAAAATGGATAATCTCCCCTCATGGGTCGGTGGTGGTGACGTCCGTCTGGGACTCCTTATCGGTCTTATCGCGGGACCCGTGTATTTCTGGTGGATAATAGGTATCGGTTATGTCATTGGAACTCTTTTTTGGGCCTTCTCACAACTAGTAGGACAGAAAAATCTCAACATTCTTCCGGTTGCCCCCCTTCTTTTTCTGGGTTTTTGTGTCACATGGGTTATACGAATTTGCTCATAAAATAGGCTTTTCTGAAGGTAAAACTATATAAGAGAATAAGACTCAAAACGTACAGTCTCAAACTGTTGAGAACGGAAAAAAAGAAGTGTAGGATGAGAGTAACCAATATTTTTGTATGGCAAAAGACTCTCAAAAAAACGCTCAACAACAGGCGAGCCTCCAGGCTCTCCAAGAACTCATCTCCACGGCAGAACGTTCACTCCATCACGCTAAAAATCTCATGACTCAAATAGTCGGGAAAAAAGCAATCGTTCATGATGAGCTCGATACAACTGGTCTCCATGCATATAAACATGGAAAAGCAAAAGTTATCGAAGGCGTCTTCACTGGTAAAGATATGCTCGGTGCTGATAAAAAAATCTATCCTGTTCCCGCAAACTACGCGAGTAAATCAAAAATTATCGAGGGGAGTAAACTCAAGGTGACTATCAAGGCTGATGGATCGTATCAGTACAAAATCATCGATGAAATCGACTACACTAGCACCACTGGTACACTCATCAAAGATGGTGATCATTTTGTGGTCATCTCTCAAAATGGTATCTATCAGGTAATTCCTGCTGCGGTAACCTATATCCAGGCTCGTGTTGGTGATCGAGTATCTATTCGTATTCCAAAAGATATCAAGGCGACATACGCTGCTATCGATACGCTTGTCCCTTCTGATCTCGGTCTCATAGAAGCATAGTCTCATATACCAATAAAAACACAGAGAAAACCGCCCAAATGAGGCGGTTTTTATTTTTTTATTTAGAGGATGATGCGTTCTCCGTAAGTATATCTGGATTCTATTTCTGTTTTGATAACTTCCACTTTTTCTGTTGAAACAAATCCAAGCGTTATCTGTGTGAGAATGCGTCGTAGTAAATTCGGCGACGTATGCAGAAAGTAGGTATGTATGATAGTTTCATTGTGCACTATGTGCATTTCACAGTGTGTATCTTTTGGGGCAATGACTGTTTCGAGTGCTCGTGTTCTTGGAAGTGTGAAATTGATATCACCTATGGCTGCCATGATATTCTCGTAGGTTTCGCCCTCTTGCTGTATACCATGAGTTTTGTGGAGGGTTGAAAAATCTAAGTAGGCAATCGAGTGATTCATACTCTTATGCTACTCTATTTTTATGCGGAAAACAAATTATGAGAGTGTATTTCTGAGCTCATCAATATTCCCTGCTCCGAGGAGGAGAATAAGGGCATTTTTCTCTTCTGTATCAATTTTTTGAAGTCTTATCTGAGCGTCATCGAGGGTACCGACGTACTCACAGGGTGAGTTTTGGGCGACCATTTCAGCAAGAATTTTTGCCGTAATCATATCTCGTCTCTCATCGATATCACGTGCAGCATAGATATCAGAAATATAGGTCATATCAGCACTCGTGAAACTGGTCGCAAACTCATGACGGAGTTCGTAGGTGCGAGAGTACTGATGTGGTTCAAAGAAAACGATTAATTTTTTGTCTGGGTGGGCTTTTTTCAGGGCTCAAAGAGTCGCAATAATCTCTGTCGGATGGTGACCATAATCACTCATCAGAAGGTTTGCATTTTTCGTGGTACGAATGACCTCCATACGTCTCCAGCTCCCTGGATACTGTGCGAGTGATTTTTTCGAAGCTTCTGTATCGAGTCAGAGGAGCTGGCTCACCACATACGCGAGCTGTGCATCAAGACGAATATGATCCCCTGGGACAAGAAGTGCTGGAAGTGTATATGGATATTTTCCTGGTTGGATACCATTGAATGCCTCTCCCCTCACCTCAAAAATATCAGAAGAGACGAGAACTGTCGTCGGCGCAAGCCCAACCATCCCCTTCTTTTCTGCTTCATCTGTGAGTATCACAAGACACTTGGCTGTACGAGCAAATGTGTGAAATGCTTCGGTATAAGCAGCCTCTGTTTTGAAAAAATCGAGATGATCTGGGTCGATATTGGTCACGACTGCGATATCTGGTGTGTATTTCAGAAATGCATTGCGGTATTCACACGCCTCAATATTCATGATTTTTTGCCCTTCAGCCGAGATATTTCGACCATTGAAGGCTTTGACCAATGTACCTGTAATCGTCGTACCTTCTGCCCGTAAATCGTGAAGAAACGTGCCTATCATAGCACTGGTAGTGGATTTTCCGTGTGCTCCTGCAACGGCGATTTTCATCGGAAACGCATGGAGGACATCTGCGAGCGCTTCTGGATACGAGAGAATCTGAGCCTGAAATTTTTGTCCTGCCTCTATCTCTGGTTTATGGTTTGCGCGAACTCCAGCGAGACCGAGAGTATCATCATCGATAATTGCCTCTGTATAGATGACTTTTTCTGTATCCTCTGAGATAACAGCAGCACCATCTGCAACAATTTCAATCCCCTCAGATGCGAGGGTGTCCAAAAGCGGAGAATGCCCTAAATTTGTGCCTGTTACACGGTACCCCTGCGCCAGATAATAGCGCGCAAGTGCCGAGATACCTATACCTCCGATACCAATACAGTGGATGTGACGAACGGGTTTCATGTGTTTAATCAGTTTAATTCGTTGATTCAAGTATATAAAATAAAACTCCTTCGCAAGAACGAAGGAGTTTTGATGGTAAAATGGTGGGTGATAGGTGAAAAGTGAGTGAATCTCACTTTGAGCCGAACCACTGGCCTCGTAAAACAAATACTGTGGTGAGTTTAAATGGTGGTGATAGGTGAGAAATGCCTCGGATGGCATTTCGAACCGAACCACTGGTGGTGAGAATGGTGGGTGATAGGCGAAAAGTGAGTGAATCTCACTTTGAGCCGAACCACTGGCCTCGTAAAACAAATACTGTGGTGAGAGTGAATGGTGGGTGATAGTGGACTCGAACCACTGGCCTCTTCCATGTCATAGAAGCGCTCTAACCAACTGAGCTAATCACCCGGACGAACGGAATTGTAGGTAAAATGCCTGAAAATCAAAAGTTTTTATGCAGTAACTGAAGCAACTTTTCACGCCAATCTCGCGAGAACATCAGGACGCGAAGGGCTTCGATCACCATTTTGGCCAATCACATCAGCAAGAGCCCTGCGAATGATTGCGAGTTTTTCTGGAAGCTTCATCTCGTTCATATGAAGACCTGTTTTTATTTCTTCGTTAGAAGCAAATTGTAGGACATGATTGTTTGCTTTCACAAGGCGGTTATAGAGCTTCATCAATTCTTCTGCATCATCCCCTGTTTCTACTTCATTAATCAATTTTTGAAGTTCATCAGCAAATTTTTGAAACTGCAAAATCAATTTATCTGCATCATCTGGATTATATATATCCACTGCCAGATATTGCTCTAAATTATCGACATGAAACCCTTTTTCGAAATCCCAAGAAAAATTGGTAGGAACACTCGGTGTTGGAACTTCAGGCATAAATTTTTATTTAGAAAATATTTCTAAATATTTATTTTAGGCAATCAAAAATTCTGTCAAACTTACTTTGTGATTTTTTCTAAAGCTTCTCTTTGTTTCTCTGTCAGCTTATTTGGCATTCGTGCATCGAGTTTGAGATACAAATCTCCTGCTTTCTTCCCAGAAGTGCGACCTTTTCCCGTCACTTTTAATCTCGTACCAGGCTTCGTACATTCAGGCACAGTCACTTTAAATTTTCCAGAATAGGGAGAATCTATCGATATTTTTGTCCCGAGTAGGAAATCCCAGATAGGAAGCTCGACGATTTGTTCCATATCGAGACTTTCTTCTTCATAATCGTCGTAAATAGGTTGCCTTCGTGAAGACTTTTTACCACCTCCGAAGTTCCCAAAGAGGTCTCCGAGATCAAACTCAAACCCTTGCGATGAGCCACCACGAGCATTTCCAAACATATCGCCAAAATCAAAACCGCCAAACCCGCCCTGGCCTCCCCCACCGCCCATATTTCAGAAATCTGCCGTCCCAAATGTGTCATATTTTTGTCGTTTTTCTTTGTCACCGAGGACTTGATATGCCTCATTGATTTCCTTAAATTTTTCCTCTGCTTTCTTATCGCCCTGATGACGGTCAGGATGCCATTGCATCGCGAGTTTTTTGTAGGCTTTTTTTATGTCTGCTTCACTGGATCATTTCGCTACTCCGAGAATATTGTAGTAGTCTTTTTTCATAGCTGAAATAGTAATTATAACAGGGATAAAAACAAGGCTGCCTATTTTAATATAACAAGGTGAAAATAATTCATATAATCGTTCTTATGCTTAAGAAAATAGTGATTTCGTTATTTCTGGTCGGCTTTCTGTGAACTGGTATTTGGATTTATCTCAATCCAATACCCCTGCCATGATGTCCTGAAGATTCCTATCTGACAAACTTTATAAATGTTTATACAGCACGTTCTACATCAAATAATGCAAAACTCCCTTGAGCATATTTCTGGAATTTTTCTTGTTTAGAAAATGAATCATTTTACGATGGGAGAACAAATAGAAATATATACAGCTCAAGTACCGGTATAAAAACAGATAACGGTATTTTTAAATGAGGAATGTTAGAGTGAGCAGATATAGAATCCTTTCAAATACTTGAGAATTCTTATGCTAAGGATAAAAACAAGGTTTACTATTTTTGAATACCTATAAAAAATGCCGACGTGCAATCTTTTGAAGTTGTAGTCCTGCAAAATAATGAATTAAAGAGTCAAAAATCTATCGCAAAAGATAAAAATTACATCTACATGGATGATAATGCCTTTAAGGTCGATTTAGAATCCTTCAATCTAGCTTCTGCCTGGCCTCCGTTACGCTATTACTTCAAAGATATAAATAATGTGTATGTGTCTTATGGAAATAATCTTACTCCCATCAAATGAGCAAATCCTGACAGCTTTGAAGTGCTTTGAGCTTATATAGCAAAAGATGATGCACATGTCTATATTTCGAAGGAGGCTATCCCGTCAATTATTCCTGAAATTGATATGACAACTTTCAAGCATATCTGATGACTCGTGACAGCAGATAAAAACCATGTCTATTATAGAGATACAATAGTTGAAAACCTCAGTCCTCGAAATTTCAAAGAAATATGAGAAGGTTTCTATAAAAATAGGTTAAAAATCTATGGCGAATGAATATGAATACTCGAATGAGTTGATATGGAAACTTTTGAATGTGCTCCAAGCAGTTTCGCACCAAGCATAACGGAATGTCATGATAAAAATTATGCTTATCGTAACCTTGGTGGCAAACTCGATAAAAAACCAAGAATAAAATAAATAAGCTCATGTATTCTATTTTTGACAAATTCTTTTTTGCTCTTTTCGTATTTTTCTTATACTGCGCCTAATGAAACTCCCCTATGTCCTGATTGTCGGTCGCCCAAACGTGGGCAAAAGTAGTCTTTTCAACGCCTTTACAGGTCGAAAGATAGCTATTGTCGACGAGACAGCAAATACCACACGTGATGTCCTCGAATATCCTATGAAGGATTTTGAGACAGATTTTCAGTGGACTATTGCTGACAGTGGAGGACTCAACTTCGGTTCTCAACACCAGATTCTTCAAGACGTCAATAAACGCGTGAATGAATGTGCAGAACAAGCCGATCTCATCCTCTTTATCTGTGAATACGACCATCTCACAGACGTCGATGATCACATCATCAACATGCTTCGCAAGCTCGGAAAACCTGTATGGCTCGTGGCAAACAAGGCAGACAATATCACTCGCGTGAATGAAGCATACGCGCTGCTCTCAACGGGTTTCCCTGTCTATCCTGTGAGTGCTTCACATCGAAAAATCGACGAACTCGAGTCAGAAATTGTGAAATTTCTCCGAAATAAATACCCACAAGCTGCTGGATCAGAAGAAGATGAAGGCATCAAAATCGCACTGGTATGACGTCCAAATGTGGGGAAAAGCTCTACATTCAATGCCCTCGTAGGATACAACAAAGTAGTCGTTTCAGAAGAAGCTGGTACAACTCGTGACCCAACCGATACAGTTCTCATACACAAAGGACAGAGAGTAACTCTGATTGATACAGCTGGTTTTCGAAAACCAGGGAAAATCGGTGTCTACAATGTCGAGAGCTGGTCAGTACTCAGAACAAAGGCTGCGGTCGAACGTGCTGATATCTGTGTCCTCCTCATAGACAGTCTCGAGGGTATCGTCCAACAAGATAAACACATCCTCGCAGAAGTCCTCGAACAGAAAAAAGGCGTCATCATCATGGTGAATAAATGGGATCTCTCCAAAGCGAAAACAGATATGGAGCCAGAGCTCTTTCATAAGCGCTATATGGCCTATCTCCAGCGTGAATTCGCTTACTGTCCTTGGGCGATGACCGTCTTTGCTGTAGCGAGTGAAGGAAAAGGTGTCCGGGATATTCTCGAACATGCTATCGGTATCTATCAGGAGCGTCAAAAACGTATCTCTACTGGTGAATTCAATCGATTCCTCACGAGAACGTGTCTCGAACACGCACCGAGCGGAAGTAGAAAAATCCACAATCCAAAAGTCTACTACGGTTCTCAGGTGGCTATCAATCCTCCAAAATTTGTTATCAACGTCAATAAGCCAGAATTTATCCACTTTAGTTGGAGGCGCTATCTCGAAAACCGTATCCGTGAAACATTTGGTTTCTTTGGAACACCGATAGAAGTTGATTACCACGGCAAAGATCCGGATAAAAATCCCTATAAACCAACGAAAGTTATGTCAAAGGCTCTGAGACCTCGATAATTTTGACTTTTTATCTCAAGTAAGGCACAATAAGAGAGACAATCTCCTTATGCCTGCACCAAAAAATGTTGAGAGTATTGACTCTCCTGCCAACAATGTCCCACCACCTCCTTCTGAAAGAATGGAGCGAAATAATGGTGCCGCAAAGGAACTCGAAAAGGCAAAAAAGCCTTCTTTCCGAGAAACTCTCGAAAATGAGGGAGAAAGAGCTCAAAAAGAAAAAGACGAAAGGATATTGAGAGTTGATCAAGCAGGACAATCCGTGCTTGATGAAGGCAATAGAGGTGAAGAAGCTTGGCACAAAGCTATGAAAAATCGTGGGAATGAAGATATGCAGAGAAGAAGAAATGGATGAGAAACTGATATAGACAAGCTCCGAAAAGGTGAACTGAATGGTAAGCCACGTGAAAATTCTCCGGAAGATTTACGCGATGCGGCTCAAATTCGCTGAACAGCAGATGAAATCAGAGTGGAGAGAGCTCCTCGAGAAGACAAAAAAAAGCCTACAACACCAGAGCCTCAGACACCAACCAATTCAACACCAGAGGGCACAAGAATGGCTGACCTTGGTAATCAAATGGACGCTTAATATTTTTTTATGTACAACGAAGCCTTTGGAAAACAAAATCTGGAAAATAACGACCCTCTCAAACAAGCAAGTGGTCGTGTGGAATGATCTGCGCGAGCAGAAGAAACTCTTCAGCAGCAATTCAACCAGAAAAATTATCTCGATACTCTCTCTCCAGAAGATCAAGAAACCTCGAAGAACCTCGAAGAACAGCTCCATGATCTCCTCAAAAAATGAGACGTAATTCGTTTGAATGAAATCCTCCGCGATCCAGCTCTCAAACAATTTATCAGTGGACAACTGCAGAATGAGATTTTTGCAGAACTCCGTTCTATCAGCATGGATAAAGTACGTGGTCATATCCGTGATGGAAATATGGGAGCTGTTACGGAGGAAATGTCTGGGCGCCTCAATGAAGTAAAGAAATGATATGGTGATATTTTTCAGCGACTTGCCGAAGAACTGAATAAACCAGAAGTACTCACAGAAGACAGGGAAACGATAACACAGCTTCAGAGTGAAGTAGAAGAAGCAGAAACAATGGTGGACCAATTGCTCTCAAGTATCAATACTGTTCAAGTAAAAGAAAATATGCCCCCTTCCCTCAAAAGAGCTAAAGAAACTACCTGAATAAATATTTAGACTATGGTTATTCCCAAGAAAAAAACTCCCGAACTAGAACTCATCGAACATGCCGGGGTAGAAAATGCACAGAAATCAGAAAAAGTTTCTGAAATGGAAAATCTCGTACACAATTTTGATATCCAAAAAATAATCAAAACAAATGATAAACTCCGGGCATATTACAAAAAAGTAGGTGATTCCGAAGCTCTCGAGCTCATAGACCGTATGACTATCGTGATGCAAGAGCTTACAGAAATTATCAACCAGGTAAAATCAAAACGTATCACGCTCGAACAAGGACAGAAAGAAATACGCGAGAAGCTCCAAGAAATCAATCAAGTCCTCCAGATGATGCAGGACTGGGAAGCAACTGGACTTTAAAAAAATCCTCCATTTCTGGAGGATTTTTGTTGGTTATTGAAAAATTATTTCTTTTCAGTTGTACAACAAGCAGAAGCTTCATTGCAACATCCGATACCACAACAGCTCTTGATAAGCTTGAGAGCTTTCTGGAAAAATACAGCAAAGAGGAGGAGGTCGAGACGGATTTGTTCGAGAAGACCTGCTGCCTTGACGTAGAGATTTCCTTCGAGTGGTTTGAGATGAGTGAGCTTGAAGAGAAGTGCAATACCCATAACGAGTGAGAGGAGGAGCGCAGCATAGCGAGAAGTCTTGCGGCAACCAACCGCGATAGAGATACCTCAGAGGAGCTCGATAGATGCAGCAATCGTACCAAGAACGAGAGCGATTTGAGGATTTTGAACACCGACGAGACCGAGAGCCATACTTCCGACACCTGTGAGCATACCCTTACCAGCGATGAATTTCATCGAACCAGCAGCGATCATGATAAGACCAGCTACAACACCTGTAACACTTGGACAAAACCACTTACCGAGTCCAGTGTTAGAACAACAATCTTTTTGCATAAAAATAGAGAAGAAATAAAAGTACTTCTATTCTACGTCTAGGCTTGGGCATGCAATCTCAATTTGATTGAGATTTAGGCTTTATATGTAATAATATTAATCTTTTGACGTAAAGAGGAGTCTCAGACCGAGGGCAGCGAGAACGACCCCCATAGAACGATCTATCCAGTGTTTTGTGCGGAGGTAGATATTGCGAACTGTTTTCTTGTCGACAGTCCAGGCGACCAGACTAAACCACAAAATAGTCATGAGAACCATCTCAGAAGCATAGAGCGACTTCATAAAAAATGATGTCTGGGGGGAAACAACCTGTGAAAAAACAGCCAAGAAAAAGAGCGATGCTTTGGGATTCAGGATATTCGTGAGAAATCCCGTTTTGATATTTTGCCACGCTCAGAAGAATTCTTTTTTCTCAGAAGCTATTTCATCTGTCGGAACTCTTTTACTGCGAAGTAGATGCCAAGCCATCCAGAGCAGGTAGAGTGAACCAATTATTTTGATAATAGTGAAGACAACAATAGATTGCTCGATGATGTATGTGAGGCCAAAAAGGGCAAAAATACTATGCCCCAATATACCTATTCAGAGACCGAGAGCAACCAAAAATCACGCCTTCTTGCCTGACTGAAGTGTCCGTGTTGTGATCATAACGAAATCCGGCCCCGGACTCATCACAGCAAGTAAATGTGCACCAACTATGAGGAGAAATTCTGACATAAAAACTTGTAAAAAATATCTGTCTCCATACTATGCAGCCAGTCTCAAAAATCAATCATATCCTCCTATGGAATCACTCTTTTCTGCCCTCGATGCACTCCTCGAACTCCCCTTTCCTGCATTTGAAAAAAGACTCGTAAAATTTGAAGAAGAATTTAGAAATCTCTCTATTTCTGACGTCTCAGAAGAGGAAATGGAGGGATATTTTCTCCGTGTGAAAAATGAATACGAGAAAGCCACTGGCGAACGAGCAAAAACACATCTCGCCATCCTCGGTTACATGTCCCACTTTGATACACTCGTTGAGAAATATTTCCCAGATTATGTTGCCCTTTTCCAAGCATCTCTCGAACGTGATGACCAGGACAATATAGCTCCTGCGAATTATGGTTTTCTCGAACATATGGATGAGATTTTGCGAGAATACACTCACCGACTCAGTGATCCAGATAACTATCCTTCCTATACTGCCTATATCCAAGAACTCATACAAAATAGCATGATAGATTTGTTCTTCTGGCTCCAAGAAAGAGAAAGTGCACAAGAGAAAAAAGCAGGAGCAGATGATAGAAATACAGACATACTCATCAAATCAAGTAGTGATACCAAAAATGCAGACCTACGGTTTACTCGCCAATGTCTCGAACTCATGAATGAAGGTGTGCTCGAAAAAATATTTTTCGACCACGAATATCCTATTAGGGTCTCTCCGACAGATCCAGAATTACAACTCATAGGACGCTACGAACACAAGAAAGAAGCTACCTTGTAAATACTATATACTTTTATTTTAGCGTTTCTGGGTATGATACCTTTGTGTCATCCATGCAACACTATTTTTTCAAGCGCTATCTCTCCCCTGGTGACGAAATCAGGGCGATTTTTCATAGACACTTTATCGTCGCATTCCCAAATATTCTCTTCTGGCTCGTTGTGCCCATAGGGCTTGTCTCCTTTGGCGTCTATCACTGGTTTTTTCCTGGTATTTCCACGTCCCCTTTTTTGTGGCTCTTTGAAGCATACCTCTTTATGATGTTTTTTATCATGCTTCACAAAATCCTCGATTGGTATTGTGATGTATGGATTATCACTGATCGGGGCATCATAGATGTCCGCTGGTCCATCTTTATGCAGGATACGACGTTTATGGAATTTCATGATATATCTGGAATCCAAGCGTATCAGTGAAGCATCTTCGACAAACTCTTTAATATCGGCGATATCACGCTCCACAAAATGGGCGATGAGATGCGTGTCACTCGTATGTTTCAACCGGACCTCATTGTCGAAACTGTCCAATCAAACCTCGAAGAACACCATCATGATGAAGAAAAACCTGACAATAATGGCATGCACATCTATGTCGATGGTGTCAGGCAAAATCATGTCGCTGTTCCCTACAAAACTGGCTTTCGATACGTACCAACACACGAAGATGATGACCGCTATGTAGACACCGTTCGTCGACAACCTGGAACCATCGATCTCTCAGGAACTACACCAAAAGTGGAAGAAAAAAAGCCTCATGGACACGGACATCATGGACACTAAAAATTTTCCATTTTGAAGCATCCTCAATTGGTACCAAAAAAATGGCCGCCATGATTTACCGTGGAGACAGATATATGGCGAACCTGACAAAGCTCGTCTCTACAAAGTCTGGATAGCAGAGGTTATGCTCCAACAAACACAGGTCGATCGTGTCGTGGGATACTACACTCGTTTTCTTGAGAAGTATCCAACGATTGAATCTCTCGCCGAAACTACCTATGATGAGCTCTTTCCATACTATCAAGGACTCTGATATTACGGTCGAGCACGGAGAATGATAGAGTTGGCAAAAGTAATAGTAGAGGAATATAATGGCATATTTCCCAACGACTTTGAAAAACTTCGCAAACTCCCCTGAATTGGGCACTATACCGCTCAGGCTCTCCTCGCCTTCGGATATGACAAACCTGTTCTGGCGATGGATGCCAATCTCGTGAAGATTTTCGCTCGGTATTATTTTGGCAATCGTGATCACACCATCTCCGAGCAAATGATACAGAATCTGGAAGAACAATTAAGAAATTTTGATCATTGAAGTTTGAAGATCGAAGTTTGAAGATCGATAAATAATGCATTAATGGATTTCGGTGCTCTTGTTTCGACATCTATCGACAAAGTGGACAAAGATAATTATCCTCTCAGAGACTGTCTCTGGTTTACGACAGGATGAACTAAAGAACCTATAAAAAAGAAAGTCATTCGCCGCAGTGAAAAATGAGCCAAATTAGTCGTCTTTCTGCATGAAGCGCATAAATCCTACTGGAGTAGCATTTCGTCTCGTTTTGAGCCATTTTTGATAGAACCAACGAGTAAGGACGACCGCCGAACAGTACAGGATTATTTCTCTGTGACATTTGGCCTCGAAGTGTCTGTTCGTCCTAGTTTTTGAAGTGGGTTGTTTGAATGAATGCCAGTAAAGCTTTTTCATGCACAAATTCAGACTGGCGTACTGAAACAAAAAACCTTCTCAAAAAAAGAGAAGGAAGAGTGGATGGGGGTAAATATTATTTCGTAGGTTCGACGTGAGGAACAAAAAGTTTTCCTCGTGGATTATAGAGCATGACGTGTTGTGATTCGAGAATACCCTGTTCCATAAGAGCCAACTTGATACTAAGTATATGTCGTTGAATTTTTGCGGCATCGCTATCACCACTCAAAGAGGATTTCAAAAGCATGGCCTCCTCCATATGACGACGCTCATCTGCAAATTTCTGTGGTTCATCAGTAAACGCTCGGAGTAAATCAGGACGAGCATTGGAATTTCATGAGACCAATCCATCAATTTGAGCAAATGTGTCGACATCTAATTCACCATATACTTTTTCATTACCAGCAAGGACCTGGAAATCACGACGTTTTTCCTTGAGCTGGAGAAGCATACGAAGCCTCACAGCATCAGTTCACCGAGAAGAATCCTTGATTCCTTGAACTTGGAGATCTTCTGCACAACGAGCAATAAAATCCAAACTCGCAGGCTCACAAGTCGGCATATTGTAGAGCCAAAGACGCTCACTGGAACCAAACACACCTTTAGCATTATCAAATCGTCTTTGATTGTCTCCTGTGTGATTCAGGCCCAATACAAATTCTTCAATTCCGAGCTCATGAGCTATACGTATCTGATTCTGTATCATATCATCGCGACCGAGTAAGCCTGCCATTATACGAATATCTGGTGGACATGCCTTTTTCATGGCGGTCAGGAGGACTTGCCATTGCCTCAGTCAAAATCCTATTCCTTCACCCGTTGTTCCACCGACGAGTATTGCATCTGTCTTTCCTGAAAATGAACTCAACAGTCGACTACAAGCAGCATGAAAATGGTCTGGGGCACCATCTCTGAGTTGCATATTTGCTCTCGTACTTTCTCAGCCATGCACAATAATCTGTCACCTCATTCAAGACTTCATGAGTTCACTTTCGTCTGGTATACCGCCTGGTGTGATACATGGTGTAACGAGGATTTTACCCATAAATATTTTTAGTATTTATAGGTTATGTTTTATATTATTTTGTCAATTTGAAAAATCCTCCTTAGAAGATTGTACATTGAAGATTGAAAATTTTTTAGATATCCTTCATGCTCTCCACACCCGACACGATTTCAGAGATTTCTTTGGTGATACCAGCCTGACGAGCTTTGTTGTAGATGAGAGTGAGTTCTTTTACTTTTGTTCCTGATGATTCACGAGCATTTTTCATGGCAACCATACGAGCAGCATGTTCACTCGCTTTTGCTTCGAGCATCATCTCGTGGAACATAAGATCGAGAATGAGAGGAACGATACGATCTGCGACAGCCTGTTTTGATGGTTCTATTTTGTATTCACCAGAATACGTGAGAGGAGATATAACAGAGCCTGTTATTTCTTCGAGAAATGCTGAGAGTGTTTCCTGTGATACGGGGAGAAATGGTCGAGTAACAGCTCTCTGAGAGATAGCAGAAACGTAGAAACTATAGATGACTTTCACGTCAGAATATTCACCTGTGAGGTAGAGCTCACGGATGCTTGCTGAGATAGCCTTTACTTGGGCTGGAGTTGGGTCATCTTTAAATGTTTCAGAATAATCAGCAACGAGCGTGTGACCTGTTCGGATGATAAATTCACGAGCTTTTTTACCGATGGTGATACATTCTGTTTTTGTGCCCTTTGTTTGTTTGAGGACTTCTCGAAAGACGTTGATGTTATACGCACCACAAAGTCCTTTGTTTGAGGTTATAACAATGACGAGACTCTTCCCTTTTTTCTTCTTTTTCTCTTTTCCTTCGATATAAGGACTCATAGAAATCTCCTCGGCAACGCGAGAGAAAATACCACTCGCTTCCATCGCAAAAGGGCGAGCGCCAAGTGCAAGGTCAGCTGCCTTTTTCATCTTGACGGTCGATATCAATTCCATCGCACGAGTAATTTTGCCCGTATTACGGACTGACTTTATACGATCGAGAATTTGTTTTCAGGCAGGCATTTATTGAAAATTAATTATACACCCATCTCACTCTTCACTGCTTTGATGACCATTTCGAGATCAGCTTTTGACTTGTCTTCGAGTTTCCCAGATGTGCGAATTGCTTCGAGAACTGTTGATTCTGTATCGAGAGCAGAATAGAGTGCAGCCTCAAATTTTCTGATATCTGCAACGGGTACAGAATCGAGGAATCCTTTTGTACCTGCGTAGAGAATACATACCTGCTTTTCCATGACAACTGGTGAGTAAACATCTTGCTTGAGGAGTTCTACCATGCGCTGACCACGTTCGAGTGATGCACGAGTTTCTGGATCGAGGTCTGAGGCAAATTGTGAGAACGCTTCGAGTTCACGGAATTGAGCGAGGTCGAGCTTGAGTGTGCCAGCGACGCTCTTCATCGCTTTTGTCTGAGCAGAACCACCGACACGAGAGACTGAGAGACCGACGTTGATCGCTGGGCGAACACCTGAGTTAAAGAGGTTTGTCGCGAGCATGATCTGACCATCAGTAATCGAGATAACGTTGGTTGGGACGTATGCTGAGATATCACCCGCGAGAGTTTCGATGATTGGGAGGGCTGTCATAGAACCTGCACCGAGTTCATCGTTGAGCTTCGCAGAACGTTCGAGGAGTTTTGAATGGAGATAGAAAACGTCTCCAGGATACGCTTCACGTCCTGGTGGGCGACGGAGGAGGAGAGACATTTCTCGGTAAGCATTTGCATGTTTTGAGAGGTCATCGTAGATGATGAGTGCATGTTTCCCATTGAGCATGAAATACTCAGCCATTGCACAACCTGTATATGGAGCGAGCCATTGCATAGCCGCAGGAGCAGAAGCGCCGGCATTGACCACGATAGTATAATCCATCGCGCCAGCTTTGCGGAGTTCTTCTGTGATTCGTACTACTTTTGCATCTTTCTGACCGATAGCGACGTAGACACAGATCATGTTCTGGCCTTTTTGATTGAGAATCGTATCGATAGCAATCTGAGACTTACCTGTCTGACGATCGCCGATGATGAGCTCACGCTGACCTCGACCGACTGGTACGAGAGCATCGATAGCCTTGATACCAGTTTGAAGTGGTTCGTGAACACCTTTACGGCTCATGACACCTGTTGCGACACGTTCTGTTGGATATTTTTCGAGAGCTTTAATCGGACCGCGACCATCGATAGGATTACCGAGAGCATCAACCACGCGACCGATAAGAGCATTTCCTACTGGGACTTCCATGACACGACCAGTCGCTTTGACTGTTTCACCTTCTTTAATGGTTTTGAAACCAGAGAGGACAACCACTCATACTGAGAATTCTTCGAGGTTGAGAGCGACGCCGACAGCGCCAGATTCAAACTCGACCATCTCGTTATAAGCAACTCCAGAGAGGCCATCAACACGAGCAACACCGTCTCATACTGAGACGACGGTACCTGTTTGCACCTTTTCAGGTGTCATATCCATGGTCTGGATTTGTTTGGTGATGTCCGCGAGGACTGAATCGAATGAAATAGAAGTCATAGAAAAAATTAAAGTTTTTGAAGTTGTTGAGTGATGCTATTGAGGGTCAATTCTACCATTTCATCTCCATACATCATACGCACACCTCCCTGAAGTTTTGGATTGAGGGAAAATGTAGGTTTTTGTGCATCTGGAAAAGATTTTTTGAAGAGACCGAGGAGATATTTTTCTTCATCTTTTTCGACAAATTGTCCGGTGATAATGAGAGATTCACGGATACCGCTCTGAGTCCGAGCATAGAGTTTTTCTGCACGAGTGCGAGAGATTTTTCGAAGCTTTCGAAAAACTCCCAACATCTTCACGAGTTTTTTTCTTTGTATCGGGCTATCGAGGTTTGGTATTTCGAGTTCCATATTATTTTACGACATCTTCGAGGTGAGCCTTCATGAAATCACGACGAGCAGTGTTTGACTGTCCAAGGAGTTTCTTGTTGAGTTCAACAGCTGCTGTCATGACGCCATCCTTCATGCGTTTTGCAAAAGTCTGCTCGAGAGCATGGATTTCGCCTTCAGCACGTTCACGGATGATGCGAGCCTGTTCATCTGCCTGAGCGATGATATCATCAGCATTTTTTTGAGCATTTTTTGCTGCGTGTTCTCGCATTTCAAATGCTTTTTTATGAGCATCAGAAACAAGTGCTGTCGCTTCTTTTTCAGCTTCTTTGCGGATTCTCTCTACTGTTTCGTGAACAGCAGAAATCTCCTTTTGTTCTGTCTCAGTCTTTTCGACGAGTTTCAGATACGGGTCAAAGAGTGCTTTTTTGAGAACGAACAACACAATTGCGAGATTCACAATCTGTATGAGCATCGATCAGAGATTGAAGGCTTCCATGATGGAAAAAATTTACTAAATTGAATATATTTCTCTCGTTTTTGCGAGCGTTTTTATCCTCCCAAATTGAGTGGGATTATTTAACGAATGCAACAACGAATGAGAGAACTACAGCAACGATACCGAGACCTTCAGCGAAGACCATAGGAAGAAGTGTAGCAGATTTGATATCAGCAGCAGCGCTAGGATTGCGTCCGATAGCTGTAGCAGCTCCGTAACCAATGAGACCAATGGCGAGAGAAGACATAACAACAGCAAATGCGATACCGAATACATCTGCACCGTGTCCGAATACACCACCAGATACAGTAGCAGTTGTAGTTTCTTCAGCGAAAACCGCGAGAGGAGCTACGAGTGAGAGGAGAGCAAGCTTTTTCATAAAAGAAGGTTAAGAAGTAAAAAGGCTTGTGATATAATTAATGAGCTTCGTGCTCAGACGCTTCTGCAAAGTACATCGATACAAGGAGGGAGAAGACCATCGCTTGTATGAATCAAACAAACATTTCGAGAAAGTAGAATGGTATAACTGCAAACTGACCAACAGGGAGAAATCCTATCTTGATAAGACCTGACAACCAAATCATAACACCAATCAGAACAACGCCGGCAAATATATTTCCAAAGAGACGGAGAGAAAGTGCCAATACGCGTACAATTTCTCCTACACCATGAAGCCATCCAACGACGACACTGATACATTTTTCAACAAGATTTTTACCATGGAAATGGAATAAAAAATGTCCAATATACCCAAATAAACCTTTGAAACGAATCATGATCAAGTGTGAGAGAAAAATCATCACGACAGCAAGACCAAGAGTCGTATTGATATCAGCATTGATAGGGCGGAGATAGTTATGAAGTCCTGGGAGGAAAGCGAGAATCCAATCGAGGAAGAGGCTGTAGAGGTTTGCACCAAAGATGTAGATAAATACCCCTCCGACAAACCAGAGACTCTTATCGAGTGGGAGATTGTGACCGAGAAGTGGTTCAAAGAAAGCCTTCATATGCTTCACGATGAGAAACCCTGTTGTATGGATAAATCCGCTCTTGCGCTTTCGTGCAAAAAAGAGAATGCTCGCACAAACCGCTACGATAAGAACAAAAATCCATGTCGACAGCACAGTATTTGTCACTGAAGACAAGAACCCAGTTTCCGCAAATGCATGCGGTGGGATAGACAGAATATGTGGTGCGTTTTGTGCTGACATGTTCGAGAGGATTATAGATGAAATTTTTGAATTGCAAGGAGTATCTTTTTTTGGCTCGCACTGTGGATAATCTAGACTTCGAAGTTGCTCTCAATTGGCGTATACGATTTGAGATTCAGCGTCACGCTCGAGGCAGAAATATCTTGTACAGGTTTTGAGAGCTTTTGATTGCTGTCTCATGCTATCTTGGAAATATGCCTGGCATATATCTCAAATCTTCCCCCTTTCTCTGGAGTACCAACAAAAATATTTGTTGGGCTTACTTCTTCGAGAAGACGACGAAAGAGTACATCAACAGAACGAAATTCCGAGAGCTCTGACTCCTCTCTCTTTTTCTGTCGCTCGAGATATATAGGACGCAATTGCCGAAAAAGCTTTCGCCCAATATCTGTACGCAATAATTGCTGTGTTATCTCGTCCCAACCATGGACGCTTTTTTTGTGTTCTTCTGTTATTTCTTGTCCCAATTCAACCATTCTCTTCTTCACATCTTCTCGTCTGTAAATATCAATGCCGTGCGTCTGAAAGAGAAGATCAAGTCTTCGCTCTGCATCGAGCATGGCTGGCGTATGACGAACTCAGATAATCTCAGATGCTCTTTGCTTTGTCGCTTGGAATAGAGGAATAGTCCCCTTTGCACCGAAGAGTACATCAGTGTGGAGCATGGGTTCTCGGATAGCAATTTCCATACGGTCGATATCATCTTCGGAGATTATCATATCATCACCTGGAGTTATTATAACGGCTACACGTTTACGACTATTTCCCATCAGGGTCACAATTCTCGGGCCAATATTATTGATGGTGAGTTCGGTAGCTTTTTTCGAAAGAAATATATGTTCAGCATGAATTTTTCCAGTAAGTGGTGCATTTGTATCAGAAAGAGTAATGGTGTATGTTTGCATAAAAAGAATAAAATAAAAAGATAAAACTGTCGCAAACACAGCAACACCAGAATTCGAGAAATGAAGTAAAGAAAAGGAGAAACATACGAGAAAAATAAACTAAAAAACCCTCCAACTAGGAGGGCCTTTGAAAAACATTTACAAAAAACTCTTCCTAGCAACAGCGAGGAGGAGTACAACAAGTAAGAGAAATATTGTTTGTCATGAGTCTTAGTGTAGAGATTTTGTTATTTTTTCAACTATCCCCCGGACTTGATTTTAAAAATCAGTTTAAATCTTTTTCCGTCTTCTCTTTGTCCATAACAATAATCCAAACAAACAAATCAATATAACTATAAAAAATCAGAATAAAACGGAATACTCAGGCTTAGATACCCATACTGTATACTGGCATCCATACCAACTAGATTGATGACTTTTTGTACTACAAGGTAAAAAATTACACAAGTAACTTTCTCGAAGTTCATCATCAGGTGCACCCATACAACTATCATCTAATGAAGGATCAATCATAAAAGTAGATAAATAAACTACCCAAGTGCTATAAACCGAGTGACTTCGCTCTCAAAATCAGATGACTTCACAGAAGCTGAATCTGATTTTTCAACCGTTTGACCGAGTTTTGAGAGAAATTCCGCTGCCTTAGCACCAAATGGAACAACGACTGAAGCCTCCCAAGTTTCTACTGTTTTCCAGAGAGATTCACTCGCTGGGAAGATGACCATATCTTTGTTATTGAGATCACGGAGGGCCTCAAGACTCTCTGCTGATGTGCCTTCTGGGAGATAAATAAGTGTTTTGCCTTCTACCGTAACGACGTAGAGCAGGTTTGAAGCAGATTCACGGATTTCTACGAACACGCCACGACGCTCGAATTCACCAGGAAAATCCATCACGTAGTCATCAATAACAACTGACTCAGGATTGAGGACGAAATTTGCTTCTCCAGAATGGATTTCGATATGATTGTTTTTGAAATTGAGGTTCATAAAAAGGAATTTAATTTATTTTTGATACACAGTAAAACTGGGAGGAGTATATGAAAGTGGTGGGAAGTTGCAAGAGACTACATAAACCCCCTATTCTCCTCAACAATCTCATAGACCGCTGGTTTCATTTTTACCTTTTTGAGTTGCTCGGGCGTAAGCCAGACAAAACCGACGAAACGTTCTTCCTTTTGAACATGTGGCTTTTTGGTACCCATGTACTCGACCAGGTACAGATGAACATCCTTATCAATAGTTGGATGCCCTGTTTTGTGTCGTGCGGTAAATGAAAACGAGATAGTTTTGATAAATTTCTTGATACGAAGCATCGATGCCTCGAGGCCTGTCTCTTCGGCAATTTCACGGAGAGCAGCATCTGCTGGGGCTTCATTATCTTTTGTATGTCATTTTGGGAGTGTATAGACGATTTTTCATCCTGAATTTTTCCATTTGAGCAGGAGCACTTCGATAAAACCCCCATGACGGCGATAGACTATGCCTCAGGCACTTTGCTCAAACAGATGTGACATGCCTAAATTGTACCCGACTTATCTCGAAAGGCAAATATGTGCAAATCGTTCTATACCTCGTAAATCAGCAAAAAAAGTGTATGAACAATTCTTTCACATAAAAACGGTCTCCGCAATATCTCTCTGCCAGAGTCAAAATTCTATCACGACATGACATTTTTTGGGTCTATTTTCCCATGTGAAAAGTTGTTCAAAAAATCGTTCATACAGTTCAAATCCTGTCTGCACTCCTCCCAGAAATGCCATCCGAGGCTCATGAATCAGTCCTGAATTGATCTCCTTTTCTCGAACATAGGGGAGATTTGCAGTGATGAGAATTTCATCGGGCACTTCTTTTCAAAGCTCATGAATAATGGGCTTCAATAAATCTCATTGGAGAAAGGTAATTTCTGTATTTTTGGTTTGAGCATTTTCTCGTGCCAAACTCAACGCTTCCTGGCTCATATCGGAAGCAAAGACGCGCATTGGTCTCTCCATTTTTTCTGCAATGGAAATAGGGATAATACCACTCCCCGTTCCGATATCTATTACCGTTTGGATTGAGGGATTCTCGCGAAGCAATTTCAAACAATATTTCACGAGTTCCTCTGTTTCGAGGCGAGGAATCAGGGCACGCTTATCAGTCGTAAATCTACGACCCATAAATATCACATAACCATCGATATATTCTTCAGGTAATGGTTGATTTGAGGTCATGTCTTACTGTTTTACAGAAGAGATATTATTGATTTTGAAGTTCGCGAGATCCACTTTACTCTTCACTTTATAGGTTGATTTCACACCGCTTTCTGTCATTTCGACGAGAAATTCGTATGTATTATTCCCGAGATCTTTCAATGTGTCTTCTCGAAAAACAACACTGGTTACATTTTTGTACCATGAGACAAACGTTTCTTCTGAAACACCCGATGGAGATCGCATTTTATAGGCAGAACTAAGGCCATTATTTGCAAGAAGATTGTAATAGATTTCAAATAAATCTGAAGCTGAAAAATAAAAACCATCTGTTTTAAAATTCAGATATTTTATATCTGCAACAAATGTGTCTTCACTACATCCGTACTCAAATGTTACTTTTTCAGTACTTGTGTACGTAATATAGATTGGACTTCAACACATTCATTGGACAAATCATTTGATAAACTTTACCCCGTTAGCTTCTATAATTCAGTCTATTTCGTCTGGAGTCGATCAATGGGCGAGAGTAAATTTTTGTAAATATTCAAAGGGCGTCCCTTCTAGGTCAGCATATCTCCATTTGCCGAAATAAAAACCCAAATAATCCATCTCATGAGTATCAACTATTTTTGTATAGTCTAGAGTGATACCTGCAGGTGAAAGCATTTTTTCAACTCATGAAAAATCGGTTATTGGAGTAACTTTGGGGAAAAAATAACTCCCCAATCTCTGTGCGTACGATTTTCGAATTACATCGAACACAAAGGCTCGTGTTGCTGCACGGTTTGGATAATATTCAATGGACGAGATATACTGGTCATTTGAATTGGGATATTTCGCATATTTAATAACTGTACCTGGAGGTGTAATTCCATGGTCATAAAATCTGTTAAAAACCATTCTTTGCCACGACTGAGTCGTCTCATAATCTGGTCCAATATTTTTTCCTTCTGCACGGAATCATGAAACATCAGAGATGATACCCAACACTTCCGCTCTCGTAATAGAATCCTGTGGCCTTGCTCTCGTATTCGCTCGTGAAATAATTCCGTCATCGGCTGCAAGCTCTACTGCACGACAAATCCAGTTATTGCTGGGGTTATATGGCGCATCGATAAAATAATTTTTGCAGGTATAATTATTCGGAAGTGTTATTCATTTTATTTTCAGAGCTATGCCAATAGCTTCTGCACGAGTGATAGTATCATCGAGGCGGTATCATTTTGTGCTCGATTGAGTTGTGATAATTCCCTGCTCGGCAAGAAATGTTGCATTTGAGACATCGGTACTCGTGTACGCACGAACTTCGTTCAGGGAAAAGAGTAATGATGAGAAAACAAGAACGAAGAAGAATTTTTTCATAGAGAAAATCAAATAATTACCGTACAAATAATTTCACTTCCCAGGCACCTCCCGGAAGTGTGTAGCCCAGAATCCACGGATTCAGTTCGCGGAGTTCTTGATAATCTATATCGTTTTCAAGACACCAGATTCGCAGGTCGAGAACAGGACCATCGATGATTTTTGTTTTTGTTTCAGGCACCTCAAAGACTTGTCCGAGCATCTCTGGAGAAAGTATTTTCCAACGATTCTGCATGAGATATTTGATAGCGACAATGCGATACATGTAGTTCCCTGTTTCACTGTTGAGAACGAGATCATAGTAGGTTTTCGCATGTGGTTGTGCTGCCTGATCACGCTGGAGACCACTCTCACCACGGTTATACGCAGCGGCAGCGAGCGTCCAGTTTTCAAATATAGTATTGAGATTTCGGAGGTATGCTCATGCAGCTCGTGTCGCCTTTTCGAAATGAAGACGCTCATCTATCTCGCTATCGACTCGCAAACCATAGCGACGAGCCGTGTCAGGCATAAGTTGCCAGATACCGCGGGCACCAGCATGACTCTCGGCATCATTTTTTAGACTACTCTCAGCTACCGCGAGATATTTGAAGTCCTCAGGAATACTTATCTCATGAAAATAGGATTCGATGTAGGGGAAATACGTACGAGCGTATTTATGATAGAGGAGAAATTGATAGAGTGTGAGATGAGTAACCAAGAGTTCATTTTCGAGTTTTTCACGGCCAAATGGATTCACGAGAGGATCCATCGGTACACGTTCTCCAGCAAAATCCACCTGCGAGAGGTCGATGTTGAGAGGAGTGAAGATGATTTTTTCACCCGTGTAGCTGATGTAGGGCAATCGGAAAAACATCACTCCTCCAAGGAGTAATACGATAACCAAAATCATGATAACAAAGATTTTTGGCCTGCCGATAAGATACGATTCCCAACTCATGGAGTGAAGTATATAGATTTTTTGATAAAAAAATACTCCCCGGAGGGAGTATTTTTCGTGAGAAATAATTATTTCTTTTTTGCTGTTTTCTTTGCAGGAGCTTTCTTTTCAGCTTTTTCAGCTTTTGGAGCAGCCTTCTTTTCAGCTTTTTTGTCAGTCTTTGTCTTTTTTACAGCAGCTGTTTTTTCGACTTTAGCAGCTTTTTCAGCAGCCTTGATATTGTCGAGCTCTTCTGTGATTTTCTTGAATGCCTCTGGATTGCTCTTTTGGAGGTAATTCTTGAGACGACGACGCTTCTGGACGAGACCGAGAAGTCCACGACGAGAATGGTTATCCTTCTTGTGTTCGTTGAGGTGAGCTGTGAGAGCCTCGATACGGACAGAGAGAAGTGCTATCTGTACTTCTGGAGAACCAGTGTCGCCTTTTTCACGAGCGTACTTGCTGATAATCTCCTTTTTTTGTTCATGCTTCATATATAAAAAAATGAGAAATTAAGATCCAGGTGAAGCCCCAGACGCGTGCATTGTAGGATTTTTTAGGTTTTTGCAAATCGTTTGAGGAATTTTGCAATTTTGGACTGTGGGGGCAAAACTGGTGCCTTTTGTCGGGCCTGTCCAGTTTTTTCGAGACTATGGAGATCTTGTTCTGCTTCGGCAATTTGCTTGAGGAGATCTACTTCTCGGATGATGGCGCCATAGGGACGACTCGTCGATGGACGCATCAAAAAGAAAACAAATATACTCCATGCTGTCATCATGATGATAATGGCAAGCGCTTGCCCTCAGAGCGCAGCATAGATATTGACCGTTGCATGCAATAATGAGCCAGAGATAAGACCTACAACCGTCCACACCACCTGGAGAATTCTTTCTTCGTAGCGGGCGAGCCATGATACAACACCTTTTCGAGCACCACCATCTATCCATCGAAGTTGAGAGAAATACCCCATACCGAAGAGGAGCGCTATCACACCCGTGAAAAGTCCATGGCCAATAGCTCGGAGAATAAAGCCCATCATGAGATGGAGCGCTGTCGAAGAATAATACCCAAATGTTTCCATCGTGGCAAAACCAATACCGACAGCGATACCTGTGAGGACTATTTCACGAATAGAATTTGGCTTACTGATCTGAAATGCGATAAAGAAGGCAATAAATTTTACGATTTCCTCGAGCATGCTATGTCCCACGAGATAGCTCATACCAACAAGTGCTTCTGAGGAAGTCTCCTCAAGCAAGACTTGTGCAAGCATCACCATACGGTCTCCGACGTCCTGTCCGACAATAGTGAGTGTCAAAATCCAGGCATCAATCGTGGTCACAGCCCCACTAAAAGCCACCAATTTCCCAATAGAAATGGCAGCAAGTGAACCAAGTACGTACGCAAAAATGTATTTTATAAGTGTCATCTGGCTACATTGTGCCCTATTCTGTGCTTGGAAGCAAGAAAAAACATTATATTTGACTAAAATTATTTATATATTACAATATATTCTATGAATCACTTGAATGCTTTCAAAGAAGTAACCATGCCTGATGGGGCGAAATGGAGACGTATAAAAACTGACAAGGTAGAAATACTTCTTACTGGTGCGGCAAGGAATTTTTTCAAACAGAATAAGTGACTTTTTACAGAGGTAATACCTGGCAATTTACAACCTGTTACAAAGCATGTTTTAAAGACTACACGCAAAATAACTAAACTACTCCGAGCCTGAAAAGATAAAGACCAAATTGAAGAATTAGAATTCATCGCCAGTGGCCAAAATGCTGATTTTTTCAGAATTCAGTGAACTAAAATGTGATTAAGAGAATTAAAGGCCAATGGTGAAGTGCCTGACCCAACGATAGAAAAATTAAAAAGAATGGACAAGATTCAGGAAATTATGGAAAGCGGAGAGATACCGCGCTGGATTCATGTGCCGGTACATTTTTGAGCTTTTATCATGCCACCAGATAGTACCTCAAAGAAATGAAGAGAATTTTTACTGATGGAAGTAGTAGATCATTGAGTTACGGGAGAAGATCTCAAAAGGGCCGCCAAGAAGGAACCAGAAAGATTCCCTGGAGCTGAAAAAGCCGTTATAGAAGAATTTGGAGATGAAAATTTAGAAGGATTACTGGTTGATATGGAAAAACAGATAGACGAAGCTATGACTATTTTGCAAGCAGCATGCATGAAAAGAGGAGAGAATTTTAGACAACTTTTTATGGATTATAATAGAAAAAATATTGTGATTCAATATTTAAAACCTCCAGTTGGAACAAAAAAAATGTGATTCTGGATTATTGACCAATAGGATAAATATAAGAAAGGATTGCACTCGGGCAATCCTTGTTTGAAGTTCTCTACACTTATTTTAGAGGAATTATTTTCAGTATTTATCAGTTCAATCTGGTTTTATCCATGTGCCGTAATCAAAGAGATATATCCTTCCTCATTTTCCATACCATTGTGCTAAAAGGGAGCTAAAGAAAGTAGACCTTGCCGGTCAATTTTTGCTGTTTAACAACTTTATATTTTCTACAGTTTCTGGTTGTGCAAAAATATTTCACATAACATCATTGATGAGAATATTTTCTGATTTGAGATCAAATTTTTTCTGATTATCACTAAAGCCCAATTCGCTGAGTTTATTTTTTAGATACGGCCTAATATGCTTCCAAAACAAATTTTGTAGGCTTATTTTATCCATTTCGTTTTCTTTTAAATAAGCAAGGAGTGTCTTGCCCGGAATGGCTCTTACCAAGTAAGGACGAGAATTCTCGGGATGCATCCACACTGGCTCAAATATCGGGTTTATTACCCCTGCTTGCTTTGCTTCTGTCAGCATCCTTGAGCAATACATGTAGTGAGAGTGTATTTTTCGAGCTTTTTCAGGATCATTATACCACAAAACTCACCAGTTTTTTCAAAAATTTAAAAATACAGAACTACCGCTACCATCAGAAAATCACTCTCCCATGACTTCTGACCGGGCTGTATCCATAACTTTTTCATGAAGTCGCGCTAATCGTCAGATTCTTTTTTGCTGTTTTTCAATCGTCATTTCTTCCCATGGATTTTTTAATCACATTGCCCTAGGTAGCATATCTGATGAGTTGGGATTTTGTGACATTTGGGTAAGAATTATTTGGACTATCTTCCAAAATGGCCAAAAGGCCTAGCTTCAAAAGATGAAAATATAATACTCTTCTCTTACTTGGTAAGCAAGAATATAGCAATTATATATCCAAATTCGCGACACTCTTCGCACGAGACTGGATAAAGCGACGACGTGGTGGAACTTCTGAACCCATGAGGACACGGAAGACTTCGTCAGCAGCTTCTGCATCATCGATAGTCACGAGTGCCATGACACGACGAGCTGGATCCATAGTGGTTTCCCAGAGTTGTTCAGGATTCATCTCACCGAGACCTTTGT
>CAZVRL010000013.1:0-31593 GCA_964630285.1 uncultured Candidatus Peribacteria bacterium
AGATACCCTGTACACCATTTGTGAGGACTTCATCGACGATACGAAATGCATCGAGAAGAGGAGTCTTTTTATCGATGATAGTGAGGATACGATCATTCGGGATAGTGATGAGAGTATCTACTTTTGATTTGAGGACATCGTATGCTTCGAGCGCTTGATTATTTCGTCGCTGCCCCTCGAAAGCAAATGGTTTTGTGACAACACCGACAACGAGGACACCCATATCTTTTGCTACTTCAGCAACGACAGGGGCAGAACCAGAACCAGTACCTCCACCGAGACCACATGTCACGAAGACCATGTCAGCACCAGCGAGTGCTTCACGGATATCATCGATAGATTCTTCAGCAGCTTTTTTACCTCGCTCTGGATCACCACCAGCACCGAGACCACGAGTTGTCGTTGGTCAGATACTGAGTTTGACAGGTGCGAGAGAATTGTAGATAGCCTGATTATCTGTGTTGATTGATATGAATTCGACACCAGAGAGACCACTCTCAATCATACGATTGATAGTATTCTGACCAGCACCACCACAACCGACGACTTTGATACTTGCGACAGGTGATATCATTTTTGAAACATTTACTTCCTCTGGTTGAGAAACTGCATCTTTGAGAAAAAGACCCTTGAGAGAGCCGCTCTTGCTTGAGCCTGCTTTACGTGTTGATTTAACTGGTGCCATAAAAAATAAAAATTAATAAGTGAGAAGAGAGGAGTACAGTCCTTTATGGAAGTAAAAATTTGAAAAACTTTTTTGCCGAATCCTTGAGACCACCGATACCAGCACCGAGAGACATGCGTGCACGACCAAATCCACCTGCTCGCTGAGAGAGGAGAAGTGCGCCGACAGCAGAAGCAAATCCTGGGTCTGAGACAGATGTTCCTGTGACAAATTCTTGATCTTCTGGGAAACCAATAGTACATGGGAGTCGGAGTTCTGATTTTGCGAGGTCGATGAGATTGCGAGCTTTTGAACCACCACCGACGAACACAGCACCTTCTGGGAGCATACCATCACGTCCGAGACGTTTGAGCTCTTGATTCACGAGAGAGAGGATTTCTTTGTAACGAGCCTGAGCAATCTGTGAGAGGTAGAGTTTTGATACTGTTTCTGTTTCTTTTTTATCGATACGACTGAGGACGATTTCTTCGTCTTTTGGTTTTGATTGATCACAGAATGTGAGATCGACGTAATCAGTTTTGAGCTTCTCTGCTATATCGACTGATACACGGACACCGAGAGCAATATCTGAAGTGACGTATTCTCCACCCACTGGGATGATACATGCATGGCGGAGGACACCTTCTTCGTATACAGCGAGACCAGTACAAGAAGAACCAATATCGACACAGACGACTCCGAGCTCTTTTTGACGGCGAGAGAGAACTGCTTCTGGTGATGTGAGAAGTGATGGGAATACATCGACAACATCGATACCGACATCCTTGAATCCTTTGCGAACATTATTGAGTGCTGTTGTTGGAACAGTGAATATGTGTGCGTTGACTTCGAGTTTTTTTGCACTCATGCCCACTGGAGATTTTACATGGTGCTCGAGATCGACTGAGAAAGATTCTGGAATAATCTTAAGAACTGTCTGATTTGAAAGTGTGATACCATTTTGTGCCATATCGAGAACACGGTTCACATCATCCTGAGTGATTTCATTTGATGGGATGGCAATCATTCCTTTGTTGTTGTGAATCTGGATACCAGTACCAGAGAGACAGATACCGACATGAGGAAATTGTTGTCCAGCCATATTCTCTGCCTCAGTGAGAGATTCATCGAGATTTTTTTTGAATTCTTCCATGTCGAGAATAACACCTTTTCGGACACCGTCTGATTTGACGACACCTACTCCGAGGACATTGAGCTTTGGTTTATTTGGGTTTGCTGGATCGACGATAAATGATCCAACGAGAGTCTTGATGCGAGAGCTTCACACATCGACAAGAGCGACAAGGTCACTGGCAGCCATTGAAATGTTGATTAGAAATTAAGTGAGTACAATTTTTATTCGGGCTGGATGTTGTCTGCTATGAGCTTTTTTATTAAAAAGTGCATAAACAAGAGCAAAACCACCTCCTAATTTTAAAAAAATAAGGGTTCATTGCAAACCAAATCCGTCATTATTTTTTTATAAAATAAGAAACAAATTTGTCTAATTTTTGTAAAAAATATCACGCGCAAAAGGTCTCTTGAGAAAAATAAAAATACTATATAGTAGTCTCACAAAATTATTTGCCCGGGTGGTGAAATGGTAGACACGAGGGACTTAAAATCCCTTACCTCACGGTGTGCCGGTTCGAGTCCGGCCCTGGGCACCAAATTCTTTTTCTTCCTATGAATCCTACTCTTATCAAACTCGCACAATTCGTCGCACAACGTCCAAAAGACAGCACAATACGATGAATGCATATCATCTCAGGTCTTCTCATCATCGGTCTCCTCTGGTGGTCACAGGATCGATCGGCAATCGATGTGCCATTTATGGGCGTACAGTCTCCCGAGACAGAGAAAAAAATAGAATACGCTCTTCTCCTCCTCGGGGCATTTTTTATCGGCCGAGGAATTATCACTGCCTGCGTCATCAAGCACAAATGGCTCCGATGGAAACAGGGTCTCCATGGTCTCGCACTCATCATCGTCGGCGGACCTATGATGGATCCACTTATAAAAAATATCATCACTGCACCAGCAGAAAAAACAGGAGGATTTCAAATCGATACAGCAGTCGCTCCTATCGTGGAGATGAGCTGGCATCCTGGCATTTTCCTCGTCCTTCTCGGAATATTCTGGATATTTGTCGGACTTACTGGAAAAGGCACAACAGAAAAATGCCTCCGCTATGGTGAAGTCGTAAAAAAGATACGGGTTTAAATTATTTTTTAAGTCTCTTTAATTCATCGCGCGCCTGTCTCCAGGGTGTGGTACCCATGACACGGAGAGGTATGTGATGTTTTTTTGCAAGTGGAATCAATACTTTCTCCACGTCTGCACGTTTTTCTGGATCAGTTGCCACCTTCATAACTATACCATCTGGGTTATAGCCAAACCAACGACCTATTCGAGACCATATAGTAAATCGGAGCCATACATCATACACATCATTCACTCAAATAGTATCTCCTGAACCCTCCCCACTCCGAACCAATTTGGCAACTTGGTCGCGTATTTCCTTCTCTAGATGACGTCTTTGGGTATCAGTTCTATCTTGCTGATCTTTTGTGTCCATAATCATAATTACTCTTCCTTTTAGATCTGGAAACTGGGCCTCCACATCAGTCATAAGCTCTTCTTTATCGAGATCACCAAGATAACCAGAAACGTAAATAATTAGTTGCGTATCTGATAGAACACAGTGGTAGAATTGACGACAGTTGTCGTCAAGATAATTCTCAAGCTCTTGCTCAAGAAATCAATTTCACATTTCGTTCATAAAACGAGATTGTTAAAAGATAAAAATCCTCTACAATTTCAGTATACTGAATTTGTATAATATAATCATTTTGATTTTGTCAATAATTCTATGAAAAAACTACGCGTACTTTTTTTCTGAACTCCTCAACTCTCGGCTGATATACTCTCGTATCTGCTGTTACAAGAACATACAATAGAGATTATTTGAGTCGTTTCCAATCCTGATAAAATCGGTGGTCGTGGGCACGAATTCATCTCATCCCCCGTCACACAACTCGCACGAGAAAAAAATCTCCCGCTCTTTCAACCTGAGAAAATAAAAAATGAAGATTTTCTAAATACCGTAAAAGAACTCGCTCCCGATATCTGTATTGTCGTCGCCTATGGGAAAATACTTCCTCAAATACTCCTCGATATTCCTCCGATGGGTTTTCTCAATGTCCATACTTCTCTGCTCCCAAAATATCGCTGAGCTGCACCAATACAGCACGCTCTCTTAAACGGTGAGGCAACAACAGGTCTCACTATCATGCAGATGAGTCTCGGTATGGATGAGGGGGACATCCTCCTCCAGGAAACATGGCATATCTCCCCTTCTGATACGACAGGAACCCTCTTTGCCCTTACAGGAAAGCAGGCATGACCTCTTCTCATCGAGACGCTTCATGGTCTCCAGGACGGCACTATCATACCAATACCACAAAATCACGATGAGGCAACATATACAAAAATGATAGAAAAAAAAGATGGGGAACTTCAATCTTCATGGACTCTCAAGGAAGCTTATCATCGATGGCAAGCCTATACGCCTTGGCCAGGACTCTTTACTCACTTTGAAAATACTCGCGTCACCCTCCTCGAAGTAGAGATGTTTCCGCAGTGAAAGATGCTCGCAGAAGGAACATGGACTATCATCGATGAGACTCCAGGTATCATACTCCGAGATGGTTTCCTCAAGATCAAAAAAATACATCCTGCCGGTAAAAAACCGATGACAGGGGCGGAATTTGTGCGCGGTTTTATGAAAAACTAATTCGTTGCTGGTACTGGCAGATAGACATTCGTCTCTTGACTGAGCTCGTATTTAACAACTTTTTTACCGCCACGATCAGTGAGGACATCGCTGACAGCAGTGCGAGCAATATCAAAAAATGATTTTGTTTTCGTCTCAATGGTTTCCTGTACTTGGTCTGCCTTATCATCCTGTGACCATTCACCACGACAGAGCGCCCAGTCTGGGTTGCTGCAGAGGCTATAAAATTTGTCAGAAAGGAGTGGCCACGCGATATATCCGATAAATGCTATACACGCAATCACGACCAACCATGCGGAGAGGAGGTCAAATAATCTACGTAGAAAAGCCATCATATATTATTCTTGTTCTCCGAAAAGATCTGAGATAGTCGTATTGGTTTTGAGAGCTTGGCGCACTTCTGTGACATCATTATCATTGATTTGTCCTTTTACTTCTGGCATACCACCTCAGGCGATTGAGAAATTCGTCGGAAGAGGACCGTTCATAAAGTTTACTTCTGCACGCACATTGACCTCTTTATTGGTATGAGGGCATCGTATCATGAGATCGACTCCTTTGCTATTGAGATTGACAATAGAGACATTATTTTCAGAAATTTTTGCTGTTGGATTCTGGTGATTGTAGTTCTGAATCGTGGATTCGATGATGGTTTTGAGGATGAGAAAATTCATAGTTATTGTGTGTTTGAAACTAAGAGCAGTATATACCTTCCAAGTGCAAAAAGCAACTCTTTTGGTATCGATTATTATAGTGATTATGCGAGTTTTGCAATGACCTTCTCGATACGGGCAATAGCCTTTTCCAGGCCGAGAATCTCTGTCATTTCAAATGCTCCAGGTGAGAATTCTTTTCCAGTGAGAGCGACTCGAAGAGGCCAGAGAATCTGACCATTTTTCTTCCCTGCTTCTGCGATTTTGGGAATCATAGCATCTTTGAGTGTATCGCGAGATGGCGTAGAAGTGAACGTTTTGATGACATCAAGTCCGAATTGAAGCGCTTCTTTTGCTTGTGCGAGGTCAGCGATACCCATTTTCTCTGAGAGAAGAAGGGCTGTATCAACTTCTGGTTCCTGATAGAAACATTCTGAGAGTGCTGGGAAATCAGCCAGGGTCTCACAACGCTTCTGGACTTCCATAATAACCGCACGATTAAATGCTTCATCATGGGAGATAAATGTATTTTCGTAAAAGTCAGGATTGTATTGTTTGAGGTAGTCTGAGAGGATTTTTACGAGCTCATCAGCAGGAGTCGCAGCGATATACTTCGAATTCATCCACTTGAGTTTCTCTGGATCAAAAATACCGTTCGCAATCTGGAGACCGTCGAGAGAAAATGCTTCGATGAGTTCTGGAAGTGAGAAAATCTCTTTTGTTGTTTTCGAATTCCAACCAATAAGCGCGATGTAGTTGAGGAGGGCTTCTTTGAGGTAGCCATTTTCGAGGAACTGACTCACATGTGTGTCGCCATTACGTTTTGAGAGTTTTTTTCTATCTGCTCCGAGGATAACAGAGAGATGATAAAATTCTGGCGCTTCCCATCCAAACATACGATAGAGAAGGACATGCTTTGGTGTACTTGGGAGCCATTCATCGCCACGAAGGACGTGCGTGATTTTCATCAGATGATCATCGACCGCCATCGCGAGATGGTAGGTCGGAAATCCATCAGTTTTGAGGAGTACTTGATCATCGATATCAGCACTTGGAACAGAGATTTTTCACTTAAGACCGTCGTTGAAGGTAATTGTCTCCCCTTTTGGTATCTTCATACGAATCACGTATTTCTCGCCTGCCGCGATTTTTGCTTTTGCTTCATCTATCGTGATATCACGGTAAGGGCTACGAAAGGGTATCATAATCCCCGCTTCTTCAGCCTTTTTCTTGTGTGCTTCGAGTTCTTCTTCTGTGGTGAAACAATAATACGCATCACCTTGAGTGATGAGTTTTTCGACGTATTCACGGTAGATAGGAAGGCGCTCAGACTGGATATAGGGACCATAGTCACCACCATTGCGAATACTTTCATCAGCACGGATTCCGAAGAGTTCGAGCGTATCGAGGAGAGCATCACGAGCCCCTTCTACTTCACGAGTTTTATCTGTATCTTCGATACGGACGAGGAATTGTCCGTGATTTTTCTTTGCCCAGATGTAGGCAAAAAGAGCTGTTCGGAGGCCTCCGATATGGAGCTGTCCTGTTGGAGATGGTGCGAAGCGGGTGCGAGTCATAGATTGATGAAATTTAGAGCAAGTATAGAGAAATGCCGAATATTTCAAAACATCAGTTTAGTGAATGGTATCTTTTTATCGTTTTGTTGAACCTTTTAATAACAATATCCCTGCGACAACAGATCATATTAATAAACTTGCCAAAACTACAGGTCCAGCACTAGGACAGTCTGGACCATGTACGTTAGACTGCTTCTCGTCTTTTGTAACTACTACCGATCAATTCTGTGTTTGAGGATCATTACGTGCATCATATAAAGGACTTCAAGGGACTCAAGGACTCATTCGAAGCATAAAATCTGGAACATCAAAACCACCAGAAGAAGGATTCATATCTATATAGTTAATATTGGTTATTATCATCATCAACTATATTTGTCAATATTTTGCTTTTTTTATGGTAATATATATATTCTGCCCATGAAAGGTATCCTCTACTACTCTACCATATCAGGAAATACTCGTCTCGTCGGCGAGGCACTTCAGAGGATTTTTGCAAATGCTGGCATAACACTCACGCTCCAAGATGTCGCAGAAGATACGACGTGGCAGGACGAAATCGATTTTGCACTCTTTGGTTCTGGGACGTATGCACACGGCATGATAGAAAAGAGCCTCCGAAAATGCGTGGAGGAAATCTGGAAAGAAAAAAAGATACGAATCCCCTGCGCTGCTATCGGTCTCGGTGATCACCGATACGATGTAGAATACAACATGTACGCCGCTGACCAGCTCGAGGATTGGATTCATGAACATGGTGGTAGTCTCATCACCACAGCTCTGCGCATCAATAGAAGCCCCCTCAAACCAAACAATCAAAAAATTATAGAAAATTGGGCAAAGAATTTTATTACTACTCTCCGAAAATAATGAACATCATCCTCACTTGATCCTCTGGCTCTGGTCTCCTCTCTGCAGGAGATATCGTGATGGAATGACTCCAGCATGCGGGGTATTTCGTCGTCGCAGACCGCGAATATCCGAGCCTGATCAAGGGTGGTTGTTCGTATTACAGAATTGAGATAAGTACAAATCCGATTCACAATATCTCAGAATTTGCGGATATCATCGTCGCATTTGATCGTGTCGGGTCAAAAAATGCTCTTCCTCACGTGAGAAACAGTGGGCTCATGATCTACGGTGATGAGATGCATGATAAAATCCCAGGATACACAAACACAATCCAAGAGAAAAAACTCACCACACTTTTTATCCCCGAATATGCAACGCCAAAGAAGTTTGGCGCAAACGAACTCCTCTCCAATATGCTTATGATCGGGGCGCTCTGGCGCGCTCTCGGTCTCCCCGTTGATGGTCTCGTCAAAGCGGTTGAAAAACGCTTTGCCAGTAAGCCTGCCCTTCTGGCTCTTGATGTCGCACTCATCAACCACGGATACAACCTCCAAGATGCCCAAGTATCGTCATCCTCGGGCAACTGAGTGAAAGCGGAGCGTCGCGAAGTTGAACCGGGGATCCAGGTGAATCAACTATCGCAAAGCGAAACAAATAGAGAATCAGATTCTGGCCTGGATTCCCGCCTGCGCGGGAATGACGGGGAAGGATTACTTTCAGGATTTAATCTTCCAGAAACAACCAACAATCTCGCAGAACATAAACTCCTCGATGGAAACGAAATCCTCGCTCTCTCTGCCGTTCATCACGGTGTCCGAGCCTACTTCGCCTATCCGATGAGCCCAAGTAGTACGGTTCTCAGTCACCTCGCAAACTGGGCAGATAAAACAGGCATGCACGTCGAACAAGTCGAAGACGAAATCAGTGTCTCTCAGATGACCCTCGGTGCGAGTTTCGCTGGTACGAGAAGTTTGTGTGCCACGTCTGGTGGAGGATTTGACCTCATGACAGAAACTGTCTCTCTTGCTGGTATGATAGAGACGCCTCTCACGATCATCGTCGCTCAGCGACCTGGTCCTGCGACTGGTCTCCCGACTTGGAGTGGACAAGAAGATCTCAATCTCGCTATCTACAGCGGACACGGAGAATATACAAAAGCTGTTATCGCCGTCGGTGATCATACGGAAGCATTTACCGTCCTCGGTGAAGCGCTCAATATCGCAGAAACCTATCAAATCCCCGTTATCGTCCTCACGGATAAAACCCTCGCAGAGACAAATGCAACCATGAGTCCAGCATCTCTCGTCGGTGTAGAAATAGAACGCGGTATCGCGACTGATACAGCCGAACTCACAAGCCAATCTCGCTACGGTCTCACAGACTCTGGACTCTCCCTTCGCTGGCTCCCAGGTACTGGACCTCGATACTATGCCAATGGTGACGAACACGGACCAGATGGGACGCTCCGCGAAGATGCAGCCGGCGTCGCTGAAGCACATGAAAAACGTGTGAGAAAGATGAAACTCCTCGAAGATATGACCCGCGAACCTGGACTCTATGGCAATCCTGATGCAAAAATCACCCTCGTCGGATTCGGAAGTACAAAAATGGAAGTCATGGATTTCCTCGGAGACACAGTGAACTATCTCCACTACACGAATATCTGGCCTCTCAAAACTAAAACTATTAAAGAACTCGAGAAAAAAGGAAACAAAATCATCGTGGTCGAACACAATATGACAGGACAATTTGCCGCTCTCCTCAAGGGCGCTGGAGTACACGTCGATGATACCTGGCTCAAGTACGATGGTCGCCGATTTTATCGAGAAGAAATGGAGGCAAAAATTATGAAAGTTGTATCACGTAAAAATAGAAATATACTCAATTGGCTTAAGAAAATCTTTTAATCAAGAATTTCATGTCTGAAAAAAGTGATAAGGTTCGTTATATATATTCAATATATTCTTTTATTGGGAGTATTATTTACGGATTTCTAATAATGACAGTAGGTCGTATTTTAGTAAAAATGATGTTTTCTTGAGATATAAGTATTGCAGAAACTGTCACAAATTTGGTTGTAGAACCTTTCTGAACGGCAATATTTATTTTACCATTCTGATTACTCGGATTAAACTTATCCTTTTGGATTTATAAAAATAAAAAATGGCCTCTATATGTCATTTTTATTCTAGGGTTCATTCCACTGACATTCTTGTACTTGGATGGTTATTATGGATTTGAAGTAAGCATGCAACAACAAGCGTGGACATGAGGCGCGCTGGCAATGGGATTTATGTGATTTTTTGCAATTGCATGGTCTCTCTTTCTTAGTTTTTTAATATTCATCATTTCATGAATAATTGTTCTAATTAATAAAATTAATAATAAATAATATGAAAAACAAATACATCCTCATCCTCGTGCTCGCTCTCATAGCACTCGGAAATGCTGCCTATCTCAGCTACACTGCCTACCAGCTCCTCCACCCTGTCGCAGGAATTACAGTGACAAGTGGTTGTGATATCAATCCGACATTCTCCTGCTCAAACGTCATCGTCCATCCAGATACGATGATTGCTGGAATCCCCTTCCCTTACCTCGCTCTCATCGTCTATCCTATCATCACACTCCTCGCCATCTGGGGTCTCGTGAGTATGACCGCTAAACCAGCGAAAATCATCAATTGGATAGCTCTCGGTGGTATCTGTTTCAATGGATACATCATCTCTCAAGAAGTCCTCTACGTCGACGCCTACTGCCTCCTCTGTCTCATCTGCGCCGCTATTATCGTCACTATATTTGGAGTGAGTTGGACGATGAGGAAAAACTAAATTATGCAAAATATAAAAGTAGAACTTATTGGGAAAAGCCTAGAACAAGAACGAGACTACCTACTGCAAGAAACATCCATTATTCACAAAATTGTTTTGCAAAGACAAATAAATACATTTTTTTCGGTGTATTTTTTATCAATTTCAGCGCAAGAAAATAAAAATCTTCAAACTTCAGAAGATATTTTGAAACTATATCGTACCTTTTATCATACAAAATTTAATGGAGTAAGATTCTTATTGGAGCTTTTTTTAGTAAGTTTATATATTCTAGATGACGAGACAAAGAGTGACTATAAAGCATTTTCGCTATGCTTAAGCGAAAGAATCAATGAGCACAAAGAGGTAGATTTATACATGATGCAAATAAATCCGAATAAAAAAGAACACATAGAAAAAATTAAAAAAAATGAATCCGAGCTACCCTTATTTCTGAATAAATTTATGCCTGCGTGATGTTCTATAGAAAATGATTTAAATACTTTAGTACAAAAAGTAAGTAATAAAAATATGACGGATGAAGCAAGTTTATGATTTCTTTATTCCAAGAATAATAAGATCAATTTCGGTAATACAATGGAACAAAGCAATTTATTAAAATCACTTATAAAAGAATTACAGGATTACTGATTATTACCGCTCGATGTTAATTGATTATTCTTAAAGCGTTTATATTTTGCTTTATCTAATCAAACTCATCCGACTGTTACAGGTATTACTGATTTTGAAATTTTCATTGGTTCTTCTAAAGAGAAAAAGATAGAGATTATTAATAGAAATATGCACGAATGTGACACATGGTTAAAAGTAATCTGAGTTTTAATGGATGGACTTTTTAAGTCAGTAAGAAAGTTTGATTTGAGAAAAATAAATTATTAACACAATATTTATTATGAACTCCCCTTCCTACTTTGAAATCCAGGTGACAAATCCTGAAGCGTCTATCAGTTTTTATAGCGCTGTCTTTGGCTGGTCGTTTGAGCTTGATCCACATATTCCTATCCCCTATTATCGCATCCAGACGGGCGGGATGATGGGTGGACTCATGCAGCGTGAGACGCCGTGGAACGAGCACATGAAGTGAACGACAAATGCATTTATGTGTTCGATGCAGGTAGAGGATTTCGATGCGATGTCTGAGAAAATCCTCGCGAATGGTGGCATGGTCGCGATTGCGAAATTTCCAGTCACAGGAAAATGCTGGCAGGGATACTTCCTCGATAATGATAAAAATATCTTTGGGATGTATCAGGTGGATGAGAGTGCGAAATAATAAATAATATAATAAACCTATTATTATGCTCACTTGGGAAGAATTCGAAAAAGTAGATATGCGTGTTGGAACCATTCTCACTGCAGAAGATTTTCCTGAAGCGCGTAATCCATCGTATAAAATGACGATTGATTTCTGAGAAATCGGTATCAAAAAAACAAGTGCCCAGATTACCAAACTCTACACAAAGGAAAAACTCACTGGAAGACAGATTATTGCTGTGGTTAATTTCCCGCCCAAACAAATCGCCAATTTTATCTCAGAATGTCTCGTTCTGGGTATTGTCTGAGACGATAAAGAAGTTATACTTTTATCAGCAGAGAAACCAGCAAAGAATGGACTTCGTATTCATTAATCCATGCTCACCTACAAAAATATCGATGACTATATCGCTGCTCAACCAGCAGAATACCGAGCAAGTCTTGAGAAAATCAGACAAACTATTCGAAAAGCAGCTCCCGAAGCCGAGGAATATATCGGATATGGCATGCCTGGTTTTCGGATGAATGGTACGCTCGTCTACTTTGCACTGTTCTCAAAACATATAGGGTTTTACCCTGGGGCTTCATGAGTAGCCCATTTTCAAACAGAATTGAGCGGGTATAAAACCTCTAAATGAGCTATCCAATTCCCTCTAAATAAACCTGTACCTTTTGATATCATCAAAATGATTACAGAGTTTCGTGTAAAACAAAATCACTAAAAACTTGCTTTTTATCAAAATATGTAGTGTAATATTTTTAGAGCGTCTTGCTCAATAAATATTTCATTATGCGTAAGAATCTATTTTTTGGTCTCGGTATTGTCTCTACAATACTTGCTGTTATAGCATTTCAATCGTATGTCTGACCCCGTAATCTCTGATCAAGCGTTTTAGAAACACCAGATAATCCTCTCTGTTACCTCACAACTGAACTGGAGTGAGAAGTGCAACAGAAAACTACCACAGAGACAGCCCTAGCTCAAAATGTCGTTGCTTATGACAAACTTGTGAGCGACAGCACAAAAAATCAACAAATACTCGCCAATCTCATTGCTGAACAAAAAAAATACGAAACAATCCAGCAGAATCTCGAAGTAGAAAAAAAGGTAATACAGGACAAGATCGCAGCACAGAGAACTCAATTAGAAACATCATCAGGAAAAATATCTACTATGAGTGGCAATACTTGTCCTCTTACAGAAACACTCTGTTCCAATAGTGTTGATGATGATAGAGATGGTACGATGGATTGTGGAGATAGTGATTGTAGTAGTGATGTTTCCTGTATTCAAAGTGTCTGTGGTAATGCCTTTGTAGAATCAGGTGAAACATGTGATGATGGAAATACATTTGATGGAGATACCTGTTCGAGTAATTGTAGTTCATCATCACCTCTCACGACGTGTGGAGATGGAATTGTGCAAAATCCGAATAGTTATGGACAATCTGAACTCTGTGATGATGGGCCATTGAATGGTAATATGAGTTCTTGTGATGCAAATTGTCTCTATTCTGTGAGCACATATTTCCCATTAATACTCTGTGGAAATGGATATGTAGAATGAGGCGAGATGTGTGATGATGGGAACATGAATCATGGGGATGGCTGTAGTGGATCATGCCAAACCGAACAGATATCCGATTTGACAGCAACACCTGCTCCTCCTGAGATGACTTTTACAGACCCTGTGAGCTCTTGTGGAAATGGAGTGTGTGAAGACTTCGAAACGAATGCTCTCTGTTCAACGGATTGTGTAGATATGAACAGTGCACCTGTATGATATCCTGCCTGTACTCTTCTTGGAGCGCATAACTACGACCCCCTAGCACTCTACGATAATGGAACATGCACGACCTGTATGGATAATGTGAAAAATGGAGATGAAGAAGATATCGATTGTGGTGGACAGATATGTAGTGTCTGTAAAAAAGAAAAAGGATGTACAGACCCTCAAGCTATAAATTACTCTCCTACTGCTCAAGAAGATGATGGAAGCTGCTACTACAGACAAACAGAAAATCGGATACCATACTGCGATGTACCGACAGCTACAAATCACGAAATGCATGATACAGAAAATGATCCGCTCTATGTCGCCAGTACAGAAGTATGTCAGTTCTGCTGAAATGGTACAGTTGATAGTACTGTGGCAAATAGGAAAGTATCAAAACCCTGAGAATTTTATGGTGAAGTCACCGGCACAGCTGTCTACGCCTATGAAACATGTGATGATGGAAATAACGCTCCATACGATGGTTGTGTCAGTTGTAATGTAGAGCCATGTGCAGCTGAGAAACTTCTCTGTAATGAATATGGTTTCAAGGGGGATGAAAAAGAATCTACTCTGAAGACCAAACTCTCTGCCGGTCTCACAAAATATCCTGCATCCTCTGATACAAAAAGACCTGAGTGGGTCAATAGCAAACAGGATACAGTCAAAACAGCAGACAAAGATTTCACTACATTTGGTTCCGTGTGTCTCCGAGAAGGTAATAGAAAAATCACTAGCTTTTCTGGATTTCATACAGAATTTTGATACAAAGACACCCAGGATGAGGGATTTGGTTCTGCATATTGGGGAAATGGTTGCAAAAACTGTACGATATGAAATATAAAAAATGGAACCATAAAAACTGGGGGAAGTGGCGAAATATCAACCAATAATACAATTATTCGTGGTGTCGCCATACCACAAGACGTGCTCAATACTGTCATAGGGACCGAATCATCTTGGAGAAAAATACGTGTAAAAGTTACTGGAAAAAATGGCTGTTTCATATACCCAATTGTGGACTTCTGACCAGATGAATATACCTGGACACGCGTGTGTAGCGCAGTGCTCGATATGACTCACGCTGCTGCAGTAGAGCTCGGTATACAGTGACAGAGCAAAAAACACTCTCTTCGCTGGCAACTCCTCACAGATTCATGAGTAGATACTCGTACGATGATGACCCTCCGTGAAATAACTCTCGGGAAACCATCTTCAACATGGGACAGCAATGCCTATACTTACCGAACCGGTACAACTATAGATTATCCAACGGAATTTTTCACATCGACACCTTGTAACTAATATACTATGTCTTTAGAAATATCATCAGCAAGAGAATATACGCCCATTTTGAGTACAAAAGAAAAACTCAAGGATTTAGAACGAGAAACAGTTCTCGACAAAACACTCCAGAAAATCATCCAGCATCCATCAATCCGACGGATACCCGAATTTTCTTCATGAAAAGTAGATGCGAATACTGTACGGTTTCTCACCTTGGACATGATAGAATCTCTCAATGAAAAACTCAAATGAGGCATACAAAAAAAGGATATCGATAATATCCAGGAAATGAGTATCAAAAATTTCTGAGAGCAAGTCCTAGAATTACTCGGCAATGGAGAGATAACTCTCAAAGATGCTGAGGAAAAAGCAAAAAACTTCTGAGAAGCTCTCGCATACGATTTGGAGCAGAGAAGATAATAATACCGTTGATTTAGTATTTTTGAGTATTATACTCACGGAGTAACCCCCTACTCTATGACTCAAATTACAGTCACTACGCTCGTGGAAGCCCCTATAGAACATGTCTGGGAATGCTGGACCAATCCAGACCATGTCATGGAATGGAATCATGCATCGGACGACTGGCACTGCCCTGCTGCGACGAATGATCTCACTGTCGGTGGCACATTTTGCTACACCATGGCAGCCAATGATGATAGTGCAAAATTTGATTTCGAGGGAACATATACAGACGTCCTAGAAAATGAGAGAATCGAATATTCTCTTGCTGATGACCGACATATCTCTGTCACGTTTGAAGAAGAAGGTGACAAGATCCGTGTGACAGAAATATTTGATGCTGAGACAGAAAATCCAGTTGAGATGCAACAGGCTGGTTGGCAGGCAATCCTCGATAATTTTCGTGATTATACGGAGGCAAGCATCTAGTTTACACAAATTACGAATTACGAGTTTATCAATTACGAATAATGGATTCCATCACCTTTATCACCTGAAACCAAAAGAAAGCAGATTATCTCGCGAAATATCTCGGAATAGAAGTTTTACATGAAAAAATTGATCTCGATGAGATACAATCACTCGATTTGAGAGAAATCGTCGAACACAAAGTGAGACAAGCTTATGAAAAAATAAAAAAACCTGTACTTGTAGAAGATACTTCTCTTCGGTTTGAAGCGCTTGGAAATCTTCCATGACCATTTATCAAATTCTTTCTCAAAGAATTATGACCCGAGTGAATCTGTCGACTCCTTGACGGAAAAGACCGCACAGCTATAGCACAAAGTATGTTTGGATATTTTGACGGTAAGAAATTAGAAGTTTTTGTGGGCGAACTTCATGGATCAATAAGTGAAAATCCTGGATTTGATAATGGATTTGGCTGGGATAGAATTTTTATTCCTGATGGATATAACTGTGTCCGCCCTGAACTCAATGAAGAGGATTACAAAGTGACCTATCTCAAAGTAAAACCAATTGAAGCTGTGAGGGAGTTTTTACTCAGTATATAATTTTCTTTTATGATACATAACGATATCATAACATACAACGATGCTCTCTCTGCATGAGATAAATCAATATGCGATTTACTTGTACAATTTATAACGAAAGTACTTCCAGAATCAAAAAACAAAATCTGGCACGGTCATCCTGTCTGGTTTTTGGATGGCAACCCTGTCGTTGGATATAGCAAACAAAAAGCTGGAATTAAGCTCATGTTTTGGAGTGGAGCCGATTTTGGTGAGGCATGACTCACGCCAGGCAGTGGGAAATTCAAAGACGCGTGAATTTTTTATAATAATGTATCTGAAATAGATGAAAAGGATATAAAACGTTGGCTCAAAAAATCAAAGGAAATTCAGTGGGATTACAAAAATATCGTCAAAAAGAGAGGACTACTAGAACGATTATAATACTATGGAAATAACTCCTGAACATAATGCAAAAATAGCAAAAATAATATTTGCTACAGTCTATCCCTACTATGTGACAAAAGTTGAGCGCAAATGAAGGACACAAACAGAACTTCATGAAGTCATCACATGGCTCACGGGTTTTGATGAGAAAAAAATAGAAGAAATGATAGAGAGAGCAGTTACTTTTGAGATTTTTTTCAAAGAAGCACAGCTCAATAAACATGCCCATCTCATAACAGGAACTATCTGTGGATACAGAATAGAGGACATCGCGAATCCTCTTACGCAAAAAGTGAGATATCTCGATAAGCTGGTTGATGAACTCGCGAAAGGCCGTGCAATGGAAAAAATATTACGCGTCAAATAAATTGTTGCACTGAGTGTATTTTTTGTGATACTAGGTGAGTATTTTATTTCCTCATTTTTCCTATGGATTCTCTGAATTGGTCAGCGATTATCGCCATGACAGTCGTCAATTTTGTATTTGGTCATCTCTGGTTCGGGGTATTTTTTGGAAAACAGTGGCAGCGTATCCATGGTGTGGATGGCATGAATGAAAAAACAAAAAAGGAAATGATGAAAGGCATGTGGAAAATCATGGTCAGTGAACTCGTATCAACTTTTTTTATTATGACTGGTCTCGCATGGGTCATTTATGAGGTGCCTGAGTATTCTGGCATACAAAATGCATTGATACTCTGGATTGTTTTTGTTTTACCTATAAGTATATCAAATGTTATTTGGGGTGCTGATAAACGAGAATATATGATAGGGAAAATTGCGATTAATATTGGAGGTAGATTAATACCTATGATTATCGCTGGTTATGTATTGACACAATTTTAATCCTCTCAATTTTATTTTTTAATTCTTCTCTTATGGCTTCTGTTTCAAAAAAAGTGAAAATCACCTTCTGGATTTCTACTATCCTCGTCGGCCTCATGACAGTTCCGAGTGTTTTTATGATGAATGATCCACAAGGTATAGACGTATTTAAACAGCTCGGGATTACTGGTGATTGGTTCCGCTACGAACTCAATATCGGGAAAACTCTCGGTGGACTCATCCTCCTCGCCCCATTTATCCGAGGTCGCCTCAAGGAATGGACTTATGTCGCTCTTGGTATAGATTTCTTCTCTGCTGGTATTGCTCTCTTTACTATTATGGGGCTTGTAGGTCTTGTGTTTCCTGCGGTGTGTCTTTTGTTCCTCGCTCTTTCTTATTTTAGTTATCACAAAATTCAGGGGACTAAAACTCCTTGGTACTAAAATATTTTTATAAATACATATGAAACCTATTATCAAATCTATTCAAATCAATGCTCCTCGTGAAAAAGTCTGGCATGTCCTCTGGGAAGATGCGAGCTATCGCGATTGGTGCAGTCTTTTTAGTGAGGGCTCATATTATGATGGCACACTCGCACTGGGAGAAAAAGTCCGATTCCTCGGACCCAATCCAGTAGATGGGAGTGTCGGCTGACTCCTTGCTGAGATCACAGAATTCGTACCTAATGAAGTAATGGTGTTTTCATTCCTCTGAATGGTAAACAATGGAGTCGATGTTACCGAAGGACCTGGAGTAGATGAGTGGATTGGTTTCAAGGAACAATATCATCTCACAGAGTCTGAGGGCATCACCACACTCGCTATCGATACAGTGATGGCAGATGAATACCATGAATTTATGATGGAGGCTTGGGATAAAGCACTTGTTCGTGTCAAAGAACTCGCAGAGTAGTAAAATACAGACTTCACAGATTATTTACTAGACCTATAGAATATGTCAGAATTCTGGGAATCAGCTTTCGAGCAAAAACAAGAAATGTGGGGTTGGGCACCAGCCGATTCTGCTATGACAACTTCAGAGTTATTCAAAACACAGGGGCTCAAAAATATTCTCATCCCCGGTTTTGGCTATGGACGAAATGCTCAGGTTTTCATCAACAATGGGTGTACAGTAACTGGTATTGAGATTTCTGCGACTGCAATTGGTCTGGCTCGGAAACATTTCTGAGAAAGTATAAAAATTCATCATGGCTCTGTCGGTCTCATGCCATTCGACTGAGAAATATATGATGGGATTTTTTCATACAGCCTCCTCCATTTATTGAATCCAGATGAACGCGCAAAGTTCATCGATGATTGCTATACCCAATTAAAACCTGATGGATATATGGTGTTTATATCGATTTCACCAGAAGATTTCAGGTACTGACAAGGGAAAGAAGTGAGTAAAAATACCTTTGAAATGCCGTACGGTGTGACACTCTTTTTTTATGATTCAGATTCTATTGCACGAGACTTTGGCAAGTATGGTCTCATAGAATCTACTACCATCAATGAGCCTATACAAGATAAGAATGATGTTCCCAAACAGAGATTTTGGTATATAGTATGTAGGAAAGAAATTTAATTAACTCCCTTATTTTATGGACGACGAAATACAGGTCACAAAAGACGCTCACGGAAATATCCTCGCACAAGGTGATACTGTCATCTCGACACAGAACCTGATGGCTGGAAAAGAAAAAATCCAGAAAGGTACGAAAGTAAAAAACATTCGTCTCACAGACGATCCAGAAGTCATCGAAGGAAAAATTGATGGTTCTTTGATGGTCCTCAAAACCTGTTATTTCAAGAAAGTAGACTAAATACTTCTTCCCCACTTATCCATCGCCTCGATAACAGGAAAGAGGGTCTTACCGAGTGGCGTAATGCCATATTCGACTCGGGGAGGAATCTCTGGGAAAATTGTACGACTAATAATCTTATCCTTTTCGAGCTCTCGAAGCTGTGTCGTGAGCATCTGTTTACTGATATCGGGAATAGTTTTTTGGAGAACGCCAAACCTGTTGGCTCCATTTTGGAGTGCGTAGAGAATGATAATCTTCCACTTCCCTCCTATCACTCGCATACATCGAGTCACTGGACACGATTTTTCACTACAATCCACTGATTTTTTTGTATTTTTTTCTTTTTCTTTCATATTGGTCTATTATTTATGACTAGTAATTTTTATTATGACTACTTGCTAATATGAGACATATTACTACTATCCTGTCAGAAATCAAGCGAAGAAAAATCCTCCTCTCTTCTCTTTTCTCTTTTATTTCTTCTCTAATAAAGTTATGTCCTTCCTCTCTAATCTCGAATGGCGCTACGCTGCAAAGAAATTTGATACTACTAAAAAAGTATCTGATGAAGATATGGGTAAAATCCTCGAAGCTATCCGACTCACTCCTACGTCTTTTGGTATGCAGCCATATCATTTTTATATCGTCACCAATCAAGAGAAAAAAGATGCTATCCAGGCTGCATCTTGGCACCAACCTCAGGTCGGTTCTTGTTCTCATCTCATAGTCATGTGTGCTCGAAATGATCTCATGGCGGTAAAAGATGAATACTTCGATGCAATGTCTGGAGGAAAGGAAGAAGTCCGAACAAGTCTCTCAGGATTTGAACAGATGGTCACAGGATTTATCCCAAACGCTTCACCTGAGTGGGCAAAAAAACAAGTCTATATCGCTCAAGGATTTGCACTCGCTGCATGTGCTGAACTCCAGATTGATAGCTGTCCTATGGAAGGATTCGACGCTGCTGCTGTCGCAAAAATCCTCGAAGTTCCAAGCAATCTCGATGTCGCTGTGATGATCCCTGTGGGCTACCGTGCTGTCGATGAACATCCACGTCCAAAATTCCGATTCGCGAAAGAGAAAGTATTTACAACTATAAACTAAAAAGAAAATTATCGTCATTCCGGACGGTAATTTTCATTGACGAAGTCAGGGAAATTACCGAGCCGGAATCCAGGAAAAATATAAAATCATTTTTATAAAAATAAGTGAACGTTTCACGTAGCTTATTAACCTGGATCCCCGTGTCGCGCTCATCCCTTGCTTCGCAAATGGATTCACTTGCACGAGGATGACGGAATAAAGGAATACAGGGAATGCTTTGCATTCCTTTTTTTGTGCCTATCATGATCTCACTATGAAATTTCCTCTTCTCAACTTCGTCGCCTATATTTTTATGGTGACACTCAATGCTCTCTCGATTATTATCCCCCTTGGTGGCAAGACAACACAAGAGCTCTCAGATATGTATGCAAATCCTTTTACGCCTATTGGTTTCACATTTTCAATATGGAGCGTCATCTATTCCCTACTTTTGATTTTCTCTATCGTCCCTCTTGTGAATTATTTCAGAGGAAAAGAACAGAAAAATAAACTCGTGGACAAAAATATCGGATATCTCTACGGAATTTCTTGTCTCCTGAACGGACTCTGGATACTCGCTTGGCAATATCAATTTACAGCATTCTCTGTTCTCGTCATGCTGGGACTTCTCGTAACACTCATAAAAATCCATATCGAGCTCAGAAAAAATACAACTGCACTTACCTGGAGCAACAAATATATTACCTTCCCTGCTTTCTCTATCTATCTCGGTTGGATATCTGTCGCGACGATAGCAAATATCACTGCTTGGACAGTCAGTATAGGTTGGAATGGCTGGGGGATCTCCCAAATCGCATGGACGAATATCATGGTCATCGTGGCAACTCTCCTCGGCACAACTATGCTCCTGAAATACCGTGATATATTTTTCAATCTCGTCATCCTCTGGGCACTCTACGGTATCATGTCAAAACGTATGGCAGTGGGACCGCTCGAATTTGCAACTATTATCACGACGACACAAATCTGTATGGCATTTATTGTTGGGGCTATTACGACGAGAGTATTTTTGAGAAAATAAAATACTTAGTTCTCTTAAAAACAGAAAAGAATTTTTAAGCGGAGAGATGCCTGAATGGCATATCGGAGAACTGTCTGAGCGAGATGCAAAAACAGATATCAGACGAACTTGGTCTATAGCGAGTTTGTGTTCCTTGAATTGTTTTGGGTACTTTTGCAATCAAAAGTACCGAACGAATCAAATGCCAGGACTGGATTCCCGCTCCACTTGAAAATCAACCCTCATTACTCGGAGTGAATTTATCACTCCTCCCCTCCGCAAGAATGACGGAAAATACTACACAATAATCTCAAATCCCTCCTCTCAGATAATACCACAGTGTTCTTCTTGAACGCCGATATTGCCGTCCTCCATACAGATGGCATGTTTGCCTGTATCAAAAATATGGCGAGTAGAAAACCCAACAATAGGCTCAATAGCGACATACATACCAGCCTTGAGTCTCTCCCCTTTTCCTGGTCGTCCAAAATTATAAATATCAGGTTTTTCATGAATCTGTGTTCCGAGACCATGCCCTGTAAGCTCACGGATTATATGAAACCCTCACTGAGTAACGGTTGTTTCGATAGCAGCACTGATATCACCGACAAAATTCCCTGCTTTTGCCTGAGCTATACCTGCCGCGAGAGCGTCTTTGGCTACTTGAATACATCGCACATGACGAGCATTTTTTGGTTCACCGATGATTATGGTTGTCGCAGCATCTGTGAGATAACCTTTGTAACGAATACCATAGTCTACTTTGACTACATCACCCGATTCAAAGGAAATGTTCATCGGAACACCATGAACGACCACATCATTCACTGAGAGGATGATATTAGCAGGATAATTATATTGTCCGAGAAATGCTGACTCTACACCTTTCTTTTTTTGTGTTTCTTTGATCCATTCTTCGATTTCTATTCCCGTGTGTCATTCTGTGAGTAAACCAGTCTCAAAAAGCTCACGAATAATTTCCTGATGGATTTTACCTGCATCACGAAGTATTTGGAGAATTTGTGGGTCAGAAACTATCATTGGAGTAAATTATACCCAGATTTTTAGAAGTGCTAATTTATTGTGGCAACCCCAATGCCCCCCTGAGAGCTTGAGGCATATACTGTGATTCTGAAAACATAAAGGCACTCTCTCTGCCAGGAACTTCTATAATAGGTGGGGTATTTTTTTTCAGGGAAACATATATAACAACTGGTATAACTCTATCTGTTCTCGCGCGAATAATATCAACTATATTTGCAGGATGTATATGTATCCCCTGGTCTCGTACACTATCGAGAGTGATTATAGCATCAACCTCAGGATTATTTCAAAGCTCATAAACGGTTGTTCCAATAACACCTCCAACTGGTCCGTATGACTTGAGTATCATCCTAACTACATCTGCGAAATTCTCATCACCTCTGTCACGATTATTTATCAAAACACCAATATTTTTATCTGCGAGAGTATTCATAGTTTTAACAAACAATTAGAGAATTATCCACACCACGACACCTATTGTCACAGCAAGAATAAGACCAATACGAACGATGCGCACTGTCTCTGCAAAGAGGTTTGACACCATGCGAAATCGCATAATCCAGAGAAGAACGGTATAGAGAACACTAAAGAGAAGAATAGATGCGAGTGTTCCGAGACTTGTAATCCAGATAAGGAGACCGAGAATTGCGAGAGCGATTACGGTGGCTACAAATGCTTGTCCGATAGAGCGAGCGAGCGATGAGCCGAGTTGTGTACCGATAAGCCATGCTCCTCCAAAGAAACCAATCATTTTCATGATGCCGAGAAGTTGTATAGTTGGCTTATTAATAAATGAGAGGAAGCTTTCTACATCTCCAAATACAGCTCTGAGGATGAGAGCACTGAGCGCGAGAATAAAAATAACACCTATAAATGTCAGAATAGTGATAAGGAGAGATTTGATCCATCCGAGAGCACTCCAGAGAGTTGCGAAGAAAAAGAATCAGAGTATCAATCCGACGATGATAGCGGTCACGGGTTTCAAAAAGAATGACGCGACCCAGATAGACACGAGAGCTATAGCGCCGGCGAGGAGAGTTTTTACGATACTTTTCCAGAGAGAGACTACTTCGTCGTTTCTGTCAGCGAAAAATACAAATATCAAACTAAATACAGTGAGAAGAGCGAGCACAACCAGAGTCCAAAACGCCATATGCTCTCCTGTGAGCTTGGCTGTATAGGGTGCAAATCTATCCCAAAAAGCAGACCATGCATCGGCAGTAGGAGTTTGAATCTCTGGATTTTCCGGTGGAACTGGCGCCTCCGGATTTTCTGGTGGAGTTGGCTCATCAATAGGTGCTTCCCCTTTTTCTACTCTTCCTTCGAAGAACACAAAGTCGTTTGCAGAAAACGCTCGTGGTCACTTGACGATGAGGCCCTCAGGAACAGCATTCTTGAGGAGTTTACCAGCATAAAAGACGCTCTTATCATCGACCGCATAGAGACCACTATCAATCACACGGAAACTCCCTGCATTGGCTTCAGGCATATTCACTCCGTCGAAAAATACATGACCAGCATCGAGAGAGTAGTTTTTTGTCAGCATTTTAAATGTCTCTGGATCTGCTTCACGTATGACGCCCTTTGGCCCATAAATATGCTTATCGTCCTGTGCATAACCGTGTTGTCCTGAAATAACAGAAAAACTATCCAGCAATGCTCCATCGATTTTCTTCCCCATTTGGAAAATCTGATCTATATCGCGAGCAAATTGACCTCCGAGAACTTTGAATGTCACACGATCAGCATTGGGCATCTGTACCCATGCACTGCGAGTTTCATTGACTACATAGACGAAATCACTATCCACAGCGTAATTATCTCCGAGTATAACGAGGCCTTTTATTGGTTTTTGTTGTGTGTTCGTGATTGGGGGTTTCGGCACTGGGTTTTCCTTCACAGGCGTGATAGAGCCAGAAGATGCGAAAACTGATGAACAAGCTATGAAAGCAATCAGGGACAGAGTGATAATTTTTTTCATAAATATAGATTATACAACAATACTACCTACATTGTACAAATAACGCTCTTTTGTCAAAGAATTTTGTCCTCGTGACAGAATCTCTCTTTTCTCTATACTCTCCCTTATATGAAACCTCTTCAATATCTCCGCCACATGGTCGGGCTCAGAAGTCCTCTCCGAATCGTCTATCACTGGGCTCGTGGTGTACTCGCCTATACCCTCTCTGGTCATCCAACAAAAGGCATGTACGTCATCGGCGTCACAGGCACAAAAGGGAAAACAACCACCTCTACCCTGATAGCCACTGCACTCGAAGCATCGGGGAGACAAGTATGCCTCCTCTCGACAGCTCAAGTCTGGATGGCTGGAGAAAAAAGTGAAAATCAGTCAAAAATGACCATGGATAGCCCTTTCAAACTCTGGAAAACTATCAAAAAAGCAAAGAAAATGGGTGTCACACATCTAATCCTCGAGACTTCAAGCCATGGTATCTATTATTTCCGAAATTTTGGTATAAAATACGATATCGTCACACTCACAAATATCTCTCAGGATCACCTCGATCTCCATGGAACTATGGACCACTATGTCAAAACCAAGGCACGATTATTTAAAAAAGAACACGGGAAAATCTGTATCCTTCCTCGTGACTGTGCGTACTTCGATATTTTTGCACAACAAGCTGGGAAAGATGCCATAACATACAGCATGAAGCAATCAGCTCACTATCAAACCAGAAGTCTCAAAACTGACGGAGATGGTATAGATATTGTCATCAAATCAAACATACCGCCTGAAGAAGGACGAATTACCTCAAAACTTGTTGGCGTATTCAATGCTGAAAATATCCTCGCTGCGTATGCCACACTCCGAACCATGGGTATAGAAACAGCGCCTATACAAGAAGGCTGGAAGAATTTCACAGGAGTTCCTGGTCGTATGGAGCCTGTACCAAATACACAAGGACTCACTATCCTTGTCGATTATGCTCATACAGAAACGAGCCTCAGGTCTGTGCTGGAGACACTACGTGCTTCAATGAAAGACAATAAACTCGTTGTTGTATTCTGAGCGACTGGTGATCGTGACACCACGAAACGACCGAAAATGGGTGCCGTTGTCCACGAACTCGCTGACATAATCGTGCTCACCGATGATGATACCTATACAGAACCATCAGGACGTATCATCGATATGGTAAAGAAGTGAATTCCCCGTGAAACTGGTGATACATTTCAGATTATTCCAGACCGAAAAGAAGCCATCCATTGGGCAATACGTAGAGCACAAAAATGAGATATTGTTCTCATCGCAGGGAAATGATGTGAGACGGTACAGGTAACGAATAAATGACCAATTCCCTGGAGCGACCGTGGTATTGTGGAAGGAATTCTAGGATAATATTGCCCTTTCTCAAAAAGGCATAATAATTTGCAACTAGAAATATTTTTATAGGATTATCGAATGGAAAAACAATCCTTACCGTCGAAAGAGTCCGCAAAACAAGACCATATATCATGGCATTTTGCTCTTGCTGCTAGTATCATACTCAGCGGTTGTGTCCGAAATACTACCATGTCATCTCCTGCAAAAAATTCTCTACCTCAAACAAGTATCCCAGTAGAAGCTCAGAAGAAATCACTAGAACAGATTGAGGATTGCAGTAAGAGAATAATAGAACACGTTACCGAGCAAATTCCTTCTGACCCGAAATTCCATTCACTTCAGTATATCAAATCCTACGTTGCTCATGAGCTCAGAAAATCATGATTTACCTCAGCCATAGTGTCAGCACGAATTTTTCCCTTTATTCCCAACGATCAAGGAACTTGGGATTATCTCAGTATCAAGGTTCACAGTCCGGACTGAGTGACAGAAATACTTATCGGAACAGATAATCAAGACACTACGCTACCAATTATTGATGCTATGATAAAGAATTTTGAATATGCAGTACATCAAGAAACACTCCGTGCATTTGCAGAATGTATCAAAAATAATGAAAGCCTACGTATATGAACGCTCTATCATGATATTCATGGAAAACTTTCAGAGAAATGACAAACATTTATTCAGCATGGATTTGAGTATCGTGGCATCGAGTTTGATAAAGATGCTTCTTGAAAATGCATCATAAAAGTAAAAGTATATGATGCTGTCAACCAAAAAGATGTGACCATACCTATCGAAACTGACACGGAACTAGAGATAAAATCGCGAGAACGTGAAGATGATGAACCTCGAGAAACTATGCTCGCTTAGTTCAATAGTTTTTTGAAGAATGGTATAGACTCATAATCTCGGACAACCGCAATCATATCGGGCTTGTACGGAAGAATTTCTCAGATATTTTCATGATTGATGCCGCCAATAGCCACACATGGAATTCATAGTCCTGAAACCTCAGAGAGATATTCAAATCCTATCGCGGGTCTATCTGGTTTTGTTGGTGTTGCCCAAATAGGTCCGATACTCACATAACTCGCTCATGCATCACACGCTACTCTTCCCTGTTCGATGGAGTGTGTCGTGCGACCGTATATTTTATCAGGACTCCAGAGTTTTCTGATTTCTGTAATGCTGATATCGTCTTGTCCAGTGTGAATACCATCGGCATCGACGATTTGAGCGATATCGAGATGATCGTTGATAATGAGTGGTTTGTCGAATTCTTCAGCGAGTTTTTTCGCCTCATGTGCTCTTTGTAGAATTTCAGTTTTTGGAATATCCTTGCAACGAAGTTGAATAATATCCGCACCGAGTTCGAGTCATTTCCGAAGTATTGCTACATCATGTGATATGAGATACACTCAGCGAAGCTCCCACGGTTTTCGGATATTCAGGAAACATTCTTTTTCGAGCTCATACAGTTCATAGCGAAATACTCGGAAATGATCATCTCCTGAATATTCTTCGAGAACACGAAGTGCCTCTTGAGAACGCTTCATATTAGCCAGAAGGAGGTCATACGTATTTTTCCGAGACTGAATCACTTCATTTGCTCGGACATCGCTCTCTGTATCACGTGCTTCCATTCGTAACCTGTCAGACACGGGAAGAGTGTGGTGACTGACTTTTTTTCGGAGTCATGCAAGCCTATTGGTGAGAGCTTCATCATTTACGACAAAACGAAAATACTCCTCTATAACGCGGAGTCATTCGCAGGCACGGTGGATATTGGCATCTATGATGGCTGGGTACATATTCTATATACTAAGACTTTTCTCAAAAAAATCCCCCACTTTCGTGGAGGATTTTTAAACGCTAAAGAGAATTATTCCTTATCAGCTTTTTTTGGTGTCTTCTTTGTCTTCTTTTCTGCTTTTTCTTCTCCATCGAGTTCGACATCGATATCAGCTTCTTTAGATTTGTCTACTTTTGCAGATTCACCACCAGAGATTGATTTCTCAGCACCAGCAGGAGCAGCTTCGAGAGCTTTCATAGAGAGACCGATACGTCGTTCATTGATATCAAGAGTGATGATTTTTGCCTTCACTTTCTGACCAACTTTGATGACGTCTTCGATATTCTTCACAGGAGTGTGAGAGATTTCAGAGAGATGGATGAGACCGTTGATGCCTCCATTGAGTTCTACGAATACACCAAATTTTGAGATTTTGAGAACTGGAACTTCGATAATATCATTGAGCTTGTAAGCACCAGCGAGTTCAGCCCAAGGATTAGCCTTGAGACGCTTGATAGAGAGAGAAATTTTCTCAGGATCGAGACCGATGATTTCGACATTGACCTTGTCACCGATTTTTGCGAATTTCGCAGGATTTGCGACATGACCCCAGTCGATTTCAGAAACATGGACGAGACCTTCGAGACCATCAAAAGTAACGAAGAGACCGTATGAGAGAATACCAGAGATAACGCCCTCGACACGATCACCAACTTTGAGATTTTTGAGAGCCACTTCACGAGATTGATCAGCTGTTGCTCGTTCAGAGAAGATGATTTTTTTGCCATCATCCTGGACATTGAGAACACGAACTTCGAGAGGTTTTCCGATGAGAGCACGGAGGTGTTCGAGGATTTTCTCTGGATCTGCATTTTCCACACGTGGGTAGTGGATAGGAGAGAGTTGAGAAACTGGAACGAAACCTTTCATACCATCGAGGTCGATAAGGAGACCACCTTTGTTTGCTTCAGTAGGAACGACAGTCATCGTGAGATTCTTCTCTTTGTTATCGAGGAGTTTGCTCATGAGTGTCATCTGAGACGCCTTTCGGAGAGAGAGGACGAGGAGTCCTGACTCAGGATCCTGACCGCGGTACATAGCAGGGACTTCGTCACCTACTTTCAACGTCCTGACATCCATCACAGAAGAGAGGAGATCTGCACCAGAGATAATACCAGTGAACTGATTGTTCACATCGACGAGGAAGAGTTTTCTTCCGATAAATACAATCGTACATTTGACGATTTCACCTTTTTTAAGAGGTTTTACTACAGGCTCAGCGGCGAGTAATTTTTGAAAATCTGACATAGCCTAAAGGGGGTTAAGAAATAAATGAAAGTCATTAGATGAAATGTTCGACCGAAGGGTCAAAATACACACTAACAATTTTCCTTTGGCTTGCCTTGTTGAGAAATAAAGACCTACAACTCCCAAGGCAGAGAAGTAAATATTAATGGGACGAACGGGAGATTTGCCTGAATGGCAAAACGAGTAGGCTCGAACCGTTCGAGCACTAAGTTCAACATACGTAAGACGAGCTTACCAGAGAACTCAATGCGCTTTTTTGATATGGGGCGAACGACGGGGCTCGAACCCGCGACAACTAGATTCACAGACTAGGGCTCTACCAGCTGAGCTACGTCCGCCATCACAAACCCTCCAGAAACCTGGAAGTGGAGGTAGTATAAAGAGTCAAACAAAAAAGCAAGCTTTTATTGTCTGCTTGCTTCTTTGTGATATAAATAAGTACAATTTATCGGACAACGAGCATCTCCACCTCTCCACCCATTGGAAGTTCTCGAGCCTTTTTTACAACATAGAGTTCATCATAGAGTTTTTTTGCTGTATCTGGATCATTTCCGGCAACATACGATTGGATAGTTTTGAGAATTTCATCTTCACTCCGAGTTGAGACATATACATTTTCAGAAACTTTTTTACTGAGATTCTGGAAGACGGCTCGTGGCTCAGCAACAGCGATATCTGCCCTTGAGATATCTGCTCGGAGACTCGTAGGCGTTGGGACGAAAAAGAGGACACTGACGAGCATCATCATGAGGACACTTCCCGAGAGGGCAAGCATCAGAAAAATATTTTTTTGTTGCATATGAGTCTATCGTACCATATCCAGATTTGAAAAGTCAAATATTTCATCTATACTTTTGCCATGCGTCGTCACGAGTTTTTTTTCTGATTAGTTCGTATCCCTCTCGAGCTCCTTATCGTCATAGGAGCATTTTTGATAGCGCGTGAAATCCGCGTGACAACTGACCTTATCCCGGGTATTCAGCTTCCTAATCGTACGATTGATTTTCCTTACCTGGTCGGACTGGCGACTGCGAGCTATGCAATTGTGGGTATTATCTTTGCCTTCCAGAAACTCTACGCCATCGAGCGACTCGTAGGTATTATCGAAGAAGTATTTACGATTATCAAATCAGTCTTTGTGAGTTTCTTTATCATGATTGGCCTCCTCTATCTGACCAATGGCTTTCCGTATGAAACTATCCTCATACCTCGTCTCATCCTCATCTACGCATTTCTCTTTTCGATGGCAGGAATTATTCTCGAGCGTATCATCATACGCTGGGTGCGAATGTACGGATTTACGCATGGATGGTTTCGCAAGAAAAAAATACTCCTCATCATGAATCATAGTGAACCTCATCTGGAGAAATCATTTATGAATCAGTACCACCTCATGATCGTATGATACCTCGCTCCATTTGGTCAAAAAAGTCATTTCGAATATCTCGGCACCATTGGTTCCCATGCAAAAATTATTGAAGAAGAAGATATCGATGAAGTTATCATCCTCTCGCATGACCTTCCCCACGAGCTCAAAAAAATACTCTTCGAATACTGTCAGATAAATGGTATCACCTACCGCTATGTGGGTAACCTCTATGAGACATCAAAAAATAATGCCCATATCGATTTCGTTGGTCGCATACCTCTCGTAGAGATACGAACTATTGGCATCACTGCTTGGGGCCGGGTCATCAAGCGTATATTTGATCTCTGTCTCGGGATTATTCTTTTTGTCTTACTGCTTCCTGTCTGGATAGGCTTGAGTCTCCTTATTGTGCTCGAATCCCCTGGTTTTCCTTTTTATGTCAGTTCACGAGTCGGTCGTGGAGGTCGACCTTTTTCGATGATAAAATTTCGCTCTATGGTACATGATGCGGAAGTGTTGAAAGCTGAGATTCCGAACGAAAGAAATGACGGGCCACTGTTTAAGCTCAAAAATGATCCCCGTATCACAAAATTTGGAAAATGGCTCCGACGATGGTCTATCGATGAACTCCCCCAAATTATCAATGTCATCCGTGGAGACATGAGCTTCATCGGACCTCGTCCTCATCTTCCCAATGAAGTCAGTCAGTATTCAGAAAAACAAAAACAAGTCCTCACAATAAAACCCGGTATCACTGGTATGGCACAAGTGTATGGACGCGATACGAATTCTTTTGACCGCGAAATCGAGCTCGACCTATTTTATATAGAAAATTGGAGTCTCCTTCTCGATACAAAAATCCTCCTCCTGACCTTTCGTGCTGTGTTCCATTGAAAGTAAATTTGACAAGAAGACTTGCCATGAGAAAATAATCCTTATAATCCCCAAGTCCAATGTCTGAAGGAGACTTCACTCCCCGATCATATCGTCCAAAACCTCTCTCAAAAGCTCAGCTTCGAGAGTTGGAAAAACGTTTCGAGGACGCAAGTGAGCGCATCGATGAAATCAAGAAGCTCGAACAAAAAGAGCGTGAAGGTGGAATCGATACTCCAGGTTGGATGTAGCACATATGTAGCCGTAGTTCAGCTGGAAGAACGCTTCCCTGCGAAGGAAGAGGTCATTGGTTCGAATCCAATCGGTTACACCATTAACATACGTCAGTTGGTTACATTGTTTTGGCACATGACCATTGCCACTCGAAATGCGGTTCACGCATTTCTCCGGTCAGTTGGTCTGAATCCAATCGGTTACACCATATATTTTTGTACAGAAAGTTTGCAATTTATTAACTTTTTGTACAATCCCTCACGTGCCACCATAGCTCAGCTGGTAGAGCGACGGTCTTGTAAACCGTAGGTCAT
>CAZVRL010000014.1:0-31221 GCA_964630285.1 uncultured Candidatus Peribacteria bacterium
TTTCTACTGCCTGATGCTCTGTTTTTTTCGCAACCATTTGTGCGAATTGTTCTTGTGTAATTTTTGTCTTGGCAGTCTCAGAAAGTGCTGCATAATTATTAGATTCAACTGCGGTTTTTACCGTTGCATCAGGAGTGCGAGCTCATTTACCATTAATAGCAGCAAATGAGAGTGATCCGAGTGTGAGAACACCGATACTGGCACCAATAAGAAGGGTTTTTGTATTCATACAATGTGTTTTAAAATTTAGAAGAAGTATCTTTTTTGAGATATTTCGAGAAGGCAAGAAAAAGAATTTGTAGTAGGAGAATTATGTGCGATGAGCAAGCTCAGCACTATATATTCAAAAGAGTTGATACTTTTCGTTGCCTGTAAATGGTATTACGCTCTTCGAGAAGAAATATTTCAAAAATCTATCATCATCACTCCATCATCTTCGTCAGTTTGGACTAATTCATAGGCTATTCCCTGTTCTTCGAGATATTCATGAAATCCCTCCATTTTCCAACGATACTTGATAGCGTCATCGAGGATGATAAGGCCATTTGGTGTGAGAAGAGGTTGAGAAAGATCAAAAAACTCACGTGTCATACGAAAGGCTCCGTCGATAAAGATAAAATCAAATCTTTCTTTGGGTAAATCCTGAATAATACTCATCGGGCTGGAGCAAGTAATCATATCAGCACCACGAACAAAAGCCGGAAGTATCTCGCGGGCATCCCCATAATAGAGACTAAATTGATTTATTTTTTCTTGGTTTATATCTGAGGTGACTTTCGGAGGAAAGTCCGCAGGGCTAAAAGAGATTCCTTCATTTTTCTTTTTTAATTTTTCTTTTTTAATCTTATCAAATGTCTGAATATTATGACGCAGTTCTTCAAAGGCATGTCTCGAGCACTCGAGAGACGTAATCTGAGCCTCTGGACAGGCCAAAGCAAGCATCATGGTCGAAAAACCATTTGCAGGACCGATTTCGAGGATATTTTTTACTCTCCGTGGAGCAAGCGTATCAATCAAAAAAGAAGATGTATTCCAGGAAATATTTGGGATATTTCTTTTTTGCCCCATTTCTCGCATTTTTTCGAGAAAAAGAGAGAGATTATGAGATAATTGCGAAAGGATTTTTTGTTTTGAATCTATCAAAGTCATGCCATCATGCTAGGGATTTGCAAAAAAGGTCAAATTCTGTTACGATAAAGTTATGATTCGCATAGAACGAAAATGATCAGATAATGCTCTCGAAGATTATTTCCTTGAGCTGGTCATAAATAAGCATGTTGTTGACCGAGAAATACATGATACCATAGACATCATTGACTCTAGTGGCCTCCACTCAGATTACAAAGCTCTCCTCAAGAAAGTACTCTTCTGAGAAAATAATCTCTATCTCGAAAATTGGTGAAGTCTCGGAACCAGTCTCATAGATATGGTAAGAACTACCAATATTCGTGGTCACGAAGTAGACATATATGGTGTGATATTAGGCATTATGCTCCGAGTCATAGAAGAAGTTTTTGATGTAGATGACGAGCATTTTCATGATTTTATTCTCTCAGAAAATAAAGAAGATATAGAACATCGACTTATTATCCTAATCAAAAGAGTCCTCGATTTCATAGAAACAGGATTGAAGGAAATGTTTCAAAACACCAAACATCTCGATAAGCCCATTGGTGATGGACACATCAGAAAAGAATTCTCCGTAATGCATGATACCTTGCTTCAATACTCCTCTCTCATTCTACAATCTGAAGGGAATCATATTCGAGAACTCAAACTCCAGGTTGATGGTTTAGTCCAAAAAATACGACAAAAGAAAAAAGAACTCGGCCGTTTATCACGATAATTTGCTTCCACAGTAAAAATTCTTACCCTAGTGGAACTCTATGAGCATATATACCATTACATGATGAGCTGAAACCCAAGGAGACATCTGGGTCAGCGGTTCCAAGAATGCTGCACTTCCGATGATTGCGAGCACGCTTTTCTTTGAAACAGCTGAGCTTACCAATGTCCCGGATATCTCAGACACACATCTCATGAAGGACATCCTCGAAAGTTTAGGCGCGAAAGTAACATTTGAGAAAAATACATTTACGGTTGATAACAGCCAACTATCGCTCGGAAATATCCGACAAGATTTGTTTAAAAAAGCACGTGCTACCTACTACCTCATTCCACCGCTCCTGGCTCGATTTGGTGAAGTAAACCTCACCTATCCAGGTGGTTGTAGCATTGGCAAACGTCCAATCGACGGCATCGTTCGTGGTCTCGAACAGCTCGGATATGCAAGCACACAGATTGATGAAACCCTGGCATTCAAAGGGCAAAGCCACACAAATGATATCACGGTCAATGCTTATTTTTCAGTAGGGAGCACAATAGTTCTCCTGCTTGCAGCACTCAAGCGCACAGGCACAACACGAATCGAACTCTCAGCATACGAACCACACGTCATGAATATGATTGATGTGCTCCGAGATGCAGGTGCAGATATAGCTCTCAGATATGACCACACGATTATTGTGCAACCAAAAGAACTCGCGAAACACCTCTCTGGTGAAGTTATCGGAGATTACATCGTCTCAGGAACACTCGCAGTTATTGGGGCCCTCACTGCAAAAGAATATATCGACATCCACGATGCACGGATTGAAGACCTCTCTGCTTTTCTTATCAGCATAGAGAAAATGGGTGTAAAATTTGAAAAGAGAGAGAACGATACACTCCGCGTCTATCGTTCAAAAAACCTCAAAGCTGCCAATATCCAGACAAATATTTATCCAGGATTCCCGACGGATCTCCAATCTCCAACAGCTATTCTGATGTCTCAGGCTGACGGCGTGAGTAAAATCCACGAAATACTCTTTGAAGGTCGTCTCAATTGGCTCGTCGAACTCGAAACAATGCGAGGTCATATCGCGCTCATGAATCCTCATGAAGCCATGATTTTTGGAAAAACAAACCTCCGAGGAGCCAAGGTATCGAGCTGGGATCTCCGTTCTGGTGCCGCGATGCTCATCGCTGGTATGGTCGCTTCTGGCACAACAGAACTCGATAATGTCTCTCACATCGAACGAGGGTACGAAAACTTCGTTGAAAGACTCCAGGGAATTGGAGCAAAAATTGAAAAGAAAGAGAATGTGGTCTAAGATTTTTGAAGCTCACTTATTTTCGAATTCATACCATCCCAACCTGAAGTAATTGGAGGTCGATTGAATGGATTTTCTAGTCAAAGTTGTTCTAAGGTGAAACGATCTTTGCCATAATTACATGCTGCACAGGCAGAAACTAAATTACTAGGATGAGTACGCCCCCCGAGGTTCCAAGGGATAACATGATCTGCAACAGGCCATGTCATATGGACTATGCCGTGAGTGCCTAAATTTGTTTCTCCTCGGTGAAAAAACGGTGAATCTAATTGTTTTACAAAATTTCGAATAAGTTTCTGAGAAATAAGCCTGTTACCACAATATCTGCACCTATATCAATCTCTCAAGAATACTTCTTCCTGGTATTTTTTTGGCTCTCTCAAGGTGTCACGTAAAGAAATATCAACCGCCATAGGTGGTGCTAATTGCAGTATATTTTTTCTATGTTTTCAGGACATTTGCCCATGCTCAATAAACCAGGCCTGCATTTCTGAATTTCTTATCTTAGAAAGCTTCTTTAAACAAGCTTCTTTATCTCCCTGAATGAAGTTTTCAAGCGCATCACAAAAAATATCAACTTGAGAATCTATCCAGATGGGAGGTCTCAGTGGACAGTAAATATCCCATTTTCTAGAGTCTAAATCAAGTTCAGTGCAATTATTTTTTCATCGACACATAAAGAGTCCTCTTAGTTATGCCCGTGATTACTTTTCGCTTTCTGTGCAATCAGCCTCTTCCCTTCAATAATAGTTTTGAATTCTTTGACTCCAAGTTGGCCCAAAAAAGCAGCACGTAAGCCTGCAAAACCGCTCATATCTTGTGCAAATTGGATCTTTTTGTCATCATCCAAAAGGCCAACCTGTTGGTTGGTTTTGGAGAGGATGTCACGTACTGATGACATAGATCGAGATTAGGTATTACTTTTTCTCTTTTTCGTCTTTTTCTACTTTTACTGCTCACACTTTACCAGATTTGATTTCTTTTTCAATCTTATCCATGACTTTTGTGTGTTCGAGGAGATATTGTTTGACATTATCACGACCTTGACCGAGTTTCTCACCATCATATGTATAAAAAGCCCCAGACTTGTTCACGAAGTTTTTCTCAACTCCAAGATCAATAATCTCGCCAACCTTGGAAATACCTTCATTATACATAATCTCGATTTCAGCCTCACGGAATGGAGGAGCAATTTTGTTTTTGACGACTTTGACACGAGTTACATTACCCATAATTTTTTTATCATCACCCGTACCAGACTCAATAGCTTCACGACGACGGATGTCGATACGCTGAGATGCATAGAATTTGAGGGAATTACCACCGGTTGTGGTCTCAGGATTACCAAACATGACACCGATTTTCATACGGAGCTGATTGAGTGCGATGAGGATACAGCCAGATTTACTGATAGCACCAGTCACTTTTCGAAGTGCTTGAGACATGAGACGAGCCTGGAGGCCCATATGAGAGTCACCCATAGCACCTTCGAGTTCTGCCTTTGGCGTGAGAGCTGCGACTGAGTCGAGAACGATGATGTCGACCGCACCAGAATGGACGAGTGCATCAATGATTTCGAGTGCTTGTTCACCGTAGTCAGGCTGAGAGATAATGAGTTTTTTGATATCAACACCGAGTTTTGCTGCATAGTTTGGATCGAGAGCGTGTTCTGCATCGATAAATGCTGCTGTTCCGCCATTTTTCTGTACTTCTGCGATAGCATGAAGAGCGAGAGTTGTTTTACCGGATGATTCAGGACCAAAAACTTCAACGATACGACCTTTTGGATAACCTCCACCAAGAGCTTCATCGAGTTTGAGAGACCCCGAAGAAACCATCTCTACTGGGACATGAGGTTTTTCACCCATGACCATCACGGCTCCAGCGCCATATTGTTTTTCAATCATTTTGAGTGCGGCCTGGAGTGCTGCTTTTTTGTTGTCATCCATAAATGGAAAGTGAGAAAGTAAGTCTTACAAAAACATGTAAGTATACCCAAGTATAGAAACCTATTTTCAAATTTCAAGTAATTCCGTAAAATCTTGATAATGACTATTTTGTAGGTTCTTCCGTAATATAGAATTACTTCTGGAGGACTCTCTTGTAATGTTCCTGGAGGTTTTATCTAAAAGAGTCTACTTTGCAAAGCACCATGCTGGCTTAGGGTCACATCATCCTGTTCGTTCTGCCCAATCACTTACTTTACTAGCAAGGAGGAATAACTCTTGTCTTAAAATAGGTCTTTCAGATTCAAATGTTTCCCATGTTTTGCCAGTAAATCAATCTTTCTTTGCAAGATTAAAAATATTCTGTTGCCAACTTATATCAGCCTGCAATGTAGTATCCATACATACGCTCTTCATCACCATTGCATACGCTTCCGCACGAGTAACATCACGATCTGGCTCGAAAGTTTTTCTTTCTGCTGAAATAATTCCATATTTGAGAGCAGTCTCTACGACAGGCTGTATCCAAAATGCCTCACCCTTTCCGATATCATCATAGATATTCTGATATTCTCCTGATAGCACAAAAGAGACAGACTCACCCTGTTGCTTCTTCATCTTCACTACAATACCGACCACTTCCTTTCGAGGAGCAGTACCCTGAAATCTGTAGTCATTCTCGCTTACTTGGGGGACTATAAATCATTCGCATAATACGTCGTCTCGGAACAGACCGAAAGTATCGAGGTCAAATCCAAGAGAACATTTTCTGTAGTATGGTTTTGTTTGTTTTGTGACACACTGATTCATATATGTCTCTTCTGTGATATTGACATCTGGATGTGTTGATTGAAGTTTTGTGAAAAAACTCGTGTCTTCACTAGGGTAGAAGAAGCCCGTGTTGTTGGTCATTTTTGTGGTGTTTGTTGTGGTTTCTGTGGTTGTACCTATTGCCTCATTTTCAGCACTATTGAGCGTGAGAGATTTGATTTTCCATGATTTCCAAAATGGTCTCGTAGGGGTGGGGAGAAGGTATGATGGTAGTGTAGGTAATACTGGTGTAATAATTGGCAATGATGAAGGGGGGGTGAAAAGTGGTGGGGCAATAACGGATACTGGAATACAAGTATTTGAAGGACTGTTGTATTGAGTATTGGTTGGGCACTTAAAACTACACCATTGATATGGTCCTGTAGGACTACTATCATGCCGCCATGGGTAGCTCTGTGCTGAGTATCCTGTTTGAATAACTGTCGCCCCTGTTGGAAGAGTGCCAGTACAGAATTGATTGCCGGTAAGAGGTGTTGTGAATCCGCCACCACCAGTAGAAACAGGAGCAATGGTAAAACTCGGAATGGTGAGAGTGGTACTAGCATTCGTAGCAGCATCTGTGACTATGATAGTACAATTCGTGTACGTTCCTGGGGTAAGTGTGTTCAGAGTTATAGTATTGTTTCCAAGTATTGCAGAAGTTGTCACAGAGCTACAGCTACCACCATAAGTAATAGTGCCAGCTTCATCTGTTGTAAACGTATAGTCCGGGGTCATATCTGTGGCGGGAGTAGTGACAGGAGTGACAGTAGAGATTATTGGGGCAATAGTATCAATCATGGCTGTGATATTTGCACTGGTGGAGATATTACCTACTATGTCTTTGGCGAAGATACTGTAATAGTAGGTACCGTGAGTCAACCCAGAATCTGCGAGTGAAGTACCTGTAATATTTGTACCACCCGTGACAGCTGAGCCATCAGTTATAGTGGTAGGATATGCCGACGTACTTCTGCGGATGGTAACACTCGCAAAATCAGCTACGGGATTTGTCCAAGCAAGATCAGCACTCGTACTATTTCCGATGACAGTCGCTGTGAAAGCAGAAGGAGCAGAAGGAGCAATAGTATCGATGTATATAGTTTTCGTAGTTTCATTCGTTGGGTTAACATTGGTCGCTGTATTGCTAGCACTGTCAGTACCTGTAACAGAGAAATCAAGTAGAACAGAGCCACTTGCTGCTGCATCTGTGGTAACAACGTAGGCATATTTGTATTGGTTACCGCTGACAGAAGTCATAGTAGCATTTGTCACATCATTTGCTGTACCCTGAGCTACGATACTAATAGTTAGGGCAGCAGAAAGCGTCTCATTAGCAGTAACTGAGACGTAGTAAGTACCAGCACCAATACTAGCATTGTCAGAAACAGTGGTAGTCAGTCCAGAATCAGAGTATATTTGCATACTGAAGGTGGGGGCAGTTGTATCACTAGAACAAATTGACCTCATAGTATTGGTGGTTGTATCAAAAATACTCACTAGATTATCTGTAAATCGTGAGATGTAGAGATCAGTTCAGACAGTTGTAAAGCCAGCTGGTGTATTACCGACAGCATAGGTACCAGTAACAGCATGTGTGGAAGGATTGATCTTACTGATAGTTCCATCCTGATAGTTCTCGACATAGATATTACCATTACTCGCTGTGATACCTCGTGGGGTATTGCCAACAGAAATAGTGTGCGTGACAATATTCGTACCTGTATCAATCACAGAAACCGTATCATCTTCAAAGTTAGCAACATACACTTCATCTCCGAGCACTGTCACTCATCGTGGTCAGACTCAGACCGTGATAGTATCAGTCACTGTATTAGTGGTAGAATCGATGACAGAAATAGTGCCAGCAGCAGTTGGAACACTGCCATAGCTCCCTGAACCATAGTTCGCAACATAGAGATCAGTACCGTGTACACGAATACCCCGAGGAGCTGTACCAACAGAAATCGTGTTGGTGACAGCATGAGTAGACGTGTTAATAACGGAGACAGAATTACTGACATTGTTGGTCACATAGACCTTGGTACCAAGTGAAGTAGCATAGTACGGTTGTATACCAACATCTATGGTATGTGTCACAGTATGGTAGGTGCCAGTATTTGCACTATTGAGATCAATAACAAAAACATCATCACTAAATATATTTGCAACATAGAGCTCTTGAGCAGTACTATTATATGTCACTCAGTAGGGACCATCTCCGATATCGATAGTATCGATGACTGTGTTGGTGGAAGTGTTGATAACGGAGATATCATCTGATCACATATTGGCGACATAGGCAAGAGTACCTACTGTGACCATCTGGTAAGGATTCGTACCGACAGCGATACTACAGACTCAACCTCAGACGCTGATATTTTTGAGGTCTCAGAGGTTACGAGGAGTGTCGTTGGAGAGGTCGGGGGAAAGAAAGACTGAAAGATTCGTGACAGTATTAGGTGTTGTATCTGTATCTGAGACAGAGACATTGGAAATATCTGTGGCCGTCAGATCAATAGCTGTATCTCCAGATCAGATAGTATAAGTACCGGTCAAGAAAGCATCTCCAGGAGAAGCATGAGTGAGCGTCACCACATCTCCTGTATTGAGTGTCACATCCATCGTAGAGTTCGCTCAGAGGGCTTCATTAAATTGAGCTTTGAGATTGATGGATTGCCCCGTCGTGTAGTTGCCGTTTGGGGTGAGAGAGGTAAGAGAGGTAAGACTCGGAGCGCAGACATTAATTACAGTATCCAAATTGGTATCAACAACAGAGATGGTGTTAGAAAGCCTATCACCGATAAATAATTTTCCTGAACTAAGAGATCAAAAATTTGGAAAATCTCCGACCGAAAGAGTAGCAATAACAGTGTTTGTTATTGCATCAATAACAGAAATGTTATCAGACGCTTGATTAAGCACATAAAATTTATTATTAAATATTGCTCAATAATAGGGGAAATCGCCCACTGTTATAGTATCGACAATAGTATCTGTATTTTTATCAATAACAGAAACATTATCCCCGAAAAGATTTGTTACAAATATTTTATCTCCAAATGGATAATAATATCCAGGAAAATCTCCTGCAACAATCGTGGTAACGACAGTATTTGTAAAGGTATCTATTACCGATATTGTATCTGACAATTGATTACTTACATATACCTTATTATCTATTCAAAAAGAAAAATTTGGATTATCACCGACAGGAATTGTCTGTGAAACAGTGTTATTTACTGTATCAATAACTGAAACAGAATCAGAGTTTATATTTGATACATAAATATTACCATTGCTAAAAGAAGCAAAATTTGGAGCACTTCCAACAGTAACAGTAGCAATGACAGCATCAGTTACTGAGTTTATAACAGAAACATTGTTAGAGCTAGAATTCATTACATAAATTTCCCCATTATGTACAGTCATATAATTTGGAGCACTTCCAACAGTAACAGTAGCAATGACAGCATCAGTTACTGAGTTTATAACAGAAACATTATTTGAAGCAATATTAGCAACATATATTTTATCGCCTACACTAACAAAAAAACTTGGTGAATCTCCTACTGAAATTGTTGTTATTATAGAATTTGTAACACCATTAATTACAGAAACTGAGTCTGACGATTGATTGCCAATATACACTTTATCCCTTATTGAGACAGAGAATATTGGTTCATCTTGAATTCACACAATTGCATTGCAAGATGTATTGATAACTAAATGAGAATTATCTCCCAAATTTTGCCCACTTGGAATTGAGTAATTCGTCTCCGTGATACCAGTAGGTGTATCATCAACTGTAGTCACACTCGCACTATTAATACTTGAGATTGTGAGATCTACTGAGTTTTCTCCTGTTCCGACAGTATAGGTACCTGACATGCTTGTATCTCCATCACCTGAGAGATTGACTTGGATACCCGTATCGAGTGTGACAGTCATGGCAGATGACCCGTCAACTGGTTCATCGAAATTGGCAGTGATATCAATAGCAGCTCCTGTCGTGTAGGATCCATTGGCTGTACTTGAGGTCAATGATTGTAGGACAGCAGGGAGTCAATCATCAGCAGCGTAGACAGTTGGGAGGAAATGAAAAAAAGGTACAGAGTGACTACTGAGAAGAGTGAAAATAACAACAAGGCTAGACACTCTGTGTAATAAAGAATACATATAGTTAATTATGAGGTAAAAGAACAACGGTTGTCTAAAATATAATCAAAGCAGAAGGAGAACAAATTTTAAAATCTTATTCCACGAGCACTCTCTTATAGTGTTCTTTGAGACTTTCTTCTGTTCCATAGGAAATCTTTCGACCCTTGCATGTCTTGCAGGTGAATTTCATTTTTTTAGGATCAAGACGGTCTGTTTCGACAAATTTCTTGCAATCGTGACAGAAAAAAACGATAGCTCCTCTATCAGGATTAAAGGTTATTTTCTCTTTTCCATACGTAGAGACATTCACGAGGTCACTCTTGATACCATAGAATCCAGTATATTTTTCTTCTGGAGCAGGTGGTGGGGTTTGAATTGGTTCAGACATAGAGGCAATTGTAAACAAGATTTGCAGAAGTACAATAATTGTAAAGTAAATTAGTACATAAAACCTTGCCAAAAAGGAGTTTTTTGTATACTTTCTAGGCCTTTTTAAGAGGCCGATTGTTTTGTCTTAAAAAATCCTAATTTAACACGTTATGTCTGAACTCACTGTCATGAATGATGTCCGCCGTGATATCAAGTTTGAAATGGAGAATTGTTACCTCGATTATGCGATGTCAGTAATCGTATCTCGTGCGCTTCCTGATATTCGTGATGGTCTCAAGCCGGTCCACCGACGAATCCTCTATGCGATGCACGATGAAGGTCTTCACCCAGGAAAAAAATACTCAAAATCTGCGTGAGTCGTCGGTGAAGTACTCAAAAAATACCACCCACACGGCGATAGTTCTGTCTACGAAGCAATGGTTCGTCTCGCCCAACCATGGGCACTTCGCTACCCTCTCGTCGATGGTCAGGGAAACTTTGGTTCTGTTGATGGCGATAGTGCTGCGGCATACCGATATACCGAAGCCCGAATGTCCAAAATCACAGCTGAGATGCTCGCTGATATCGACAAGGAAACAGTCGACTGGAGACCAAACTTTGACGCATCACATGCAGAACCAACCGTTCTCCCTGCGCGTGTCCCAAATCTCCTTCTCATGGGTTCTGTGGGTATCGCCGTCGGTATGGCAACCAATATCCCTCCTCACAATCTCCGTGAGGTCGTCCAAGCACTACAATTTGTCCTGGGACACAAGGAACGCGAGAGTATTACTGTAGAAGACCTCATGGAATTTATCAAGGGGCCAGATTTCCCAACAGGTGGCGTCGTCTACAATCGTGCTGATATTCTCTCTGCCTATGCTACTGGTCGTGGATCAGTCATCATGCGTGGTAAAGCCGTGATTGAAGAAACAAGTGCTGGTCGTCCAGTCATTATCATCAATGAGCTCCCATACCAGACGACACCTTCGAGCATCGTCGAACAAGTCGCTCACCTCATCACAGAGAAAATCGTGAACGGTATTGCCGAAGTCCGCGATGAATCAAATAAAGAAGGTATCCGTATCGTCATCGAGCTCAAGCGTGACAGCTTCCCTCGTGAAGTCTTGAATCAACTCTTCAAGCTCACAGGGCTCCAGTCATCGTTTGCGTACAATATGATTGCGCTCACGGATCGTGGTCTCCAACCAAAACTCTTCAACCTCAAGGAAATCCTCGAAGAATTCCTCGCACACCGTCAAGAAGTCATCAAACGACGAACTGCCTACGAACTCCGTATCGCAGAAGAACGTGCACACATCTTGGAAGGCCTAAAAATCGCTCTCGATCATATCGATGAAGTGATTGAAACAATCAAAAAATCAAAAGACCGACAGGATGCGAGTGACAAACTCCAGACGAAATTCAAGCTCTCAGAGAAGCAAGCAATTGCCATCCTCGAAATGCAGCTCCAGCGACTCTCTGGCCTCGAACGCAAGAAAATCGAAGACGAACTCGCAGAAAAACTCCTCCTCATCGCTGATCTCAAGGATATCCTGGCAAAACCAGCTCGAGTCGATGCTATCGTGAGCGATGAACTCCGTGAAATCGATGAAAAATACGGCGATGAACGAAAAACTCAGATTCACAATTCCCCTCTCGGACAATTCAGCGCAAAAGACACCATCCCAAATGAAGAAGTCATCATCACGCTCTCAAAACAGGGCTATGTGAAGCGTATGAAAGCTGGCACCTACCGCACACAAAAACGCGGTGGTATGGGTGTCGCAACAGCGACAAAAGAAGAAGATGAGATCCAGATTCTTCTCTCATCAAACAATCACGATGATCTCTGGTTCTTCACCTCTACTGGTCGTGTCTTCCAACTCCCAACCTACGAAATCCCAGAATTTTCTCGTACAGCAAAAGGATCTCCTATTGTGAACTTTATTAGTCTCCAACCAACAGAATCGATTTCGACGATTCTCAATGCTGAAGAAGCGAACAAACCATTCCTCTTCTTCGCTACGACAGATGGTACCGTCAAACGTCTCGAGAGAACTGAGATCACCAATATTCGTTCTTCTGGTCTCATCGTCATAAAAGTCGAAGAAGGTAATAGCCTCGGGTGGGTCTGCCCAACCAGTGGCTCTGATATGATGCTCCTTGTCTCAAACGAAGGACAAGCCATCCAATTCCCAGAAACAGATGTCCGTGCCATGGGTCGAGCTGCTATGGGTGTCCGTGGTATTCGTCTCAAGGGCGATGACAAACTCGTCACAGCAACCGTCGTTTCAAAAGAAGTAAAATACGTCTTCACTGTCTCAGAAAACGGCCTCGGAAAACTCTCTGATATCGAGGATTACCGTTCTCAGGGACGTGGTGGATCAGGTGTCAAAGTCGGTGCTGTCACAGCAAAAACTGGTAAAATCGTCTCTGCAACCATGCTCTCAGAAGATGATCGTAAAAATGCAGATTTCCTCCTCGTCACCAAATCAGGTCAAACAGTCCGTATGCCTCTCAAAGATGTCCGACTGACTGGTCGTGTCGCTCAAGGCGTTATCCTCACCCGCCTCAAAGATGATGATGCTGTCACTTCGATGAGTATTGTCCGTGAACGAGAAGAAGAGGAAGAAGCAAAATAATTATTGACTCATTGACATAAAGTATTTTTAAATATATTTATAATATATTTATGAATACTCCTCTTGTAGACATTACTTTTGATAAAGCGTCTCTTCCAGTGGCTGGCTGAATTAATGTTGCCTATAAGTGAGCGGGGAAAGGCATAATCAGTCTAAAAGATGGCGAAATAGTTTTCTCGGAACCCGGTATAGCCCAATCTTCTCTTTATTCCAGAGATTTTCGTACATGTTTTGGAATAGCTGGAATAACACAAGAAATGAAAAGAGTGTTGGCCCATATTTGTCCTGGTGGATATTACCCTTCATCTCCAAAAAGATTCTCAAGCGTATATCTCCATGGGGAACAACAAGGCATCGAAGATGCACTTCGAAAATGGAGAGATATAGGTATTTCAAACACCAATAGTGGCTTATTTGGAAGCTGTATTTTCCCTGATAGTAAAAAAGAAGGTGCAGATGCTTATCTAGAAAGCATGAAATGGTTAATCGATAAAATGGCAAAAATACTCGATGGAGATCCTCAAATTCTCTGACTCCCTTCAAAAGGATACACCGGTCAAGACGTTGCAGTAACAGATCGTATAATTATTGCTCGAACACCTTCTTTTATTCCTTCTACCGTAAAAAAGACGCACATATCTCCATCAGAGATAAACGAGATTGTAAAATCTATGATGAGATAGTCATATACTTCTTTCTCTGATCATTATCATGAAATTTGAGCATAGTATCAGAGATAATGACTCCCCAAGGTTTTCCAAGTATTTCATAGGTTTTGAGCGTTCGAGAGAGCCAGAGTTTTTTTATAAGATTCTCAAAGATAGAGAGAAAGCCAAAAATAGTGCCCAATTTCATACAAAATACTCTCCAAGAGGGGTTTATGGACAAATAGGTTGGTTCAACTCAATTTGCCTCCATAAAATGCTCGTATGTGGCATTTTTATTCACCAGTGGAACGAGAGCGTATATCCATCGATCAAGATAGGGATCATCAGGTTGGAGACGAATAGTATCGAGGTTCATTACTTCTCCAGTAATAAAAAATGACAGACAGAATTTATTCTTCGTTCTTTTGATATAGTCTGGGGTTCATTTCTGGAGGCCGTGCGTGTTTCGACGTCGTACACCAAGGATAAAAGTAATAGCTGTGGCAAGAAATCTGCCAGTCCACAAATTCCCCTTTTTCGTGATAATAAAAAGGTCGATGTCAGAATTCTCATCCGCCTCACCCATCGCCCGAGAATTGCACAAAGCCACCATCTGAATCTGTGGGAAAAGAAAAACGAGAAAGAGAGAAAACCTATGCAAAAATGACATAGGTTTAGTATAAGAAAATTTGCGATTTACCAACTAAGCCACCTGATCAAGGGGGAATTCTTGTGATGGAACAGGTTTTCTTAATTGTATCAACCAATCACGGTGCAAGGCTTGAGCCAGATTAACAGCATTCCGCGACATATAAGTGCCTTCGTCAATTTCTGTAGGTTGTTCAAGAAGTGTGGGTCCATGAATAGCCACTTGAATAACTCTGTTAGCAACTCATTGAGCCAGCCGCAGTGCCTCATCGGTCATGTATGTTCATCTTGGTTCTTCTGGAAACAATACTCATTCAGGACGAAAGCCATCGTGAGGCAAATAGGGGCCTGTATATGATTCACTGAGTGATGTACCTATACTTGTGGGAAAGGGAATCTAGATGTAGATTCCGGTCCGTTATCAAGCAACATGTCTGAGAAAATTGGTTGTGTCATAAGATGATTTTACGAGTATTTTTATTATGTCAAATATGCTCAAAAGAGTCACAGTCTCTCTCAAACCCTTTATGAATAATTTGACTACATACAAAAAATATGTTTTAATATCTATATGAAAAGAGTGAAAGTATTTTTTTGATTGATTGGTATAACATTCTTAGCGGGTGTATTGCTCTTTTATTATAAGACAGATATCCCCTTGGAATCATCATATCTACAGGGCAATATATGGTGAGCAAGCGAAAAAGAGAATATTGAGCAGCATATAGCAGGATTCACGAATAGCTGTGAAGGGCTCCATGTCGAGCTCGTCAGCCTCTGAGGACAAACAAATGAAACACGGAAAAAACTCGATGAAATGATAGTACAGGCAGGATCCTTGAGCGAGAAAATAGACACTCTCAAAAAAGAACAAGACACAGCCCTCAATCTCATCAATAAAATCAAAAGTGAAAAATTCGCAAAAGAGTCGCAAACAAAAAAAACATCCTACACTTTTACCATCATTGAAAAACTCACAAAAGATCAAGAAATACAAGAAAACATATGGAAGAAACACGACGAGGAACGAGCAAAACAAGAATCAGAGCTCATCAAGATACAAGTCATGCTCGGCGAACTGCGACAAGAAATTAACACATTCGAAAAACAAATACACACGGTCAGTCAAGAAATGATTAAATGTGCGAACGAAGAAAACAAATAATCAAGATTTATATTTTTAGTAATATTTAGTTAGTCGCTCTTTTGGAACATCCGACGGTTATCAATTGTGGAAATTCTCCAAACAAAAAACACAGCTCTTTCGTATTTTTATGCCTGATTTACGATTGTGTTTCCCACAAAAATACTATTTAAAAAATACTATTTCACCTACGATCTTGCAATTTCTCACATCATAGGGTATCCTCTTTGTATGTCTGAAAAACAAAAAGAAGGACCTCAACCGCAAAAAGAAATTACTTCAGAATGATTAAAACAACTTGCGTTGAAAATTGTTGGAGATACTGCACGAGATAAGTGGGAAAAACTTCTGACTGATCCAACATTGCAGCGGCTAGGAGACATTGATCCTGCATGGATTGTGCCAAAACTCAAGCAATATAATCCATATTTTGATGATCGCTATCCATCTAGTCAGAGGATACTGGCACGGTGGCAAGCTATGGTGGTTCGTAACCTATTTTTTCGTCAGAAACCAGTCAACCAACAAACTGTCATAGATGAACTTGATCGGATGATTGGTATACGAAATACCCTCCAGAAAGAACCACTTTTCTATCAAAAAAATATCATCCTCCTCTCTCATGAAGAAACAGATACACAGGGTAACCATATATTTGGGAAACCAGCAGTCGTGGATTCTCTCAAGAAATTAGCAAAAAGCTCTACCGAAATTCGTCCAAATGGAGAAGTTTCGTTCGATGAACAAAAACGAGAAGTATTGCGCGTATTAGAGGATACTGCGCCACCCATGGTATTTGTTTTTTCTGGGCATGGTGTTGGAAATCGGTTGTATCTCGTAGGTGATGAGCGCCAAAGTCAGCAAAATAATCCCACCCTTTCCATCACAGCAGAAGAATTGGCAAGAGCTTACCAAGCAAGATTGGAAAAATATCCACAACTACATTCAGGTGAAGTACGAGAGCAAGATATGTATATCTTCAATACTTGTTATGGGCATGATTTTATTCGCAATTTCTATATGCAACTTGGTCGCTCTCCCAAGCCTCTTACCTATACCGCAGCTGAATATGGGCAACGAGGATATACGAAAACAGGGGATGGGTATGAAAATGAATTTTTCAGAACTCTTCTTCCAAAATGACGAGGGAAAGGTGCGACATATCTCGATATATTTTTATCAGATACACAAGAGGATATATCTAATTCCTGTCTCTATATTCCCGATAATACAGCACCAGAAGGTCATCCTGTGCATGTTTCAGAGGTAAATCATACCATATCCAATGCTGTATCTGCGTAGTATTAAACATCTATACTATTACCGAGCGATGCATCCCGGTCATCGGGATTACCCTTGTATCAGCTAGAATTTTTCTTTCATGGCGTAGGTGATGGAGATTCATCTCGCGGAGTACGAGAAGGTGATGTTGGCGTTTCAATGGATTTTTCTAATGCCTTTTCTTTAGCATATGCCGCTACAGGTGCATCTTCAGGTGGAAATTGTCGCTGTGTTCCATCAGGAAACTTACCATCTCTCAACCCATCAATTTTGTTGTTCACCTGGTTACCAGCTTCCATTCTTCGTTCTGATGCTGTGAGAGCATTTCTTTCTCTCATAGCATCGTGCCATGCTTCCATGCCTCGATTATTTTCATCAAGAACTGGTTGTGCTGCCTGGGCTTGCTCACGTGCAACCTTTTGTTCCCCTTGTGTTTGTATTTCTTTGAGTTGTTGTTCAAGTGGTGATGGAGGTTTATTTCATGGACGAGATGTCGTTTCAAGCGACCTTCAGTCAGCATCTCTCGCTACATTTTCCCTAGGCGTTACGGAAGGTGGAGGTGGAGATTCTGGTTGCTTTGGTGCTGCTGAAGGTGCAGTTTGTTGACGAGCCGGATCGCTACCTTCAGATGAAGCTTCTGGGGGGATAGAAGGTTTTTCTTTTGGAGTGTTAGCTGGTTCAGGCTTACGTACTTCTTCTGGAGGCTGACCAGAATTTCATTCCATCTTGCCTTCTGGTGGTTGATCGCCAGCCATGGCTGCAATACGAGGTGCAGTTGGTACTGGCGGGAGCCAGCTCTCTCAGCCAAAAGCCCCACGCGTTTCTGGTCCTCCAATAGTATCTCTGAGCCTATTTTCTGCACGACTATTGTCTGTGAGACTATCGCCGGGGTTCGCTTTTTTTTCAGGGAGTTCTTTTTCTTCGAAATGGACCATAATAATATTTACTGCAGTATAATGCCAGAATATTTTTTATTTGTCAAGTGAAATGATGTTGATTATCAATCATAAAAAAAATATTATAATGAATATGAAAAAAGTCTCTCTCGTTTTGATTCTCGTGGCTCTCCTGGGCGGCATGCTCTATGTTTCTCGGAATCAGCCACAAAACCTCGCATCACAATACTTTGGTCCATCAGTCTACCTCACAGGCTCAAGTGCCGCCTATCCGGAGAGCACACCCATCAACACAGAAGCTGCTCTAGTTACGCCTGAAGGTTTTACTCTCAACAAGAGCTTGATGAATCCTACTGGTACATATCAGGGGTACTTTGCTTCGAATGAAGGTGGAGAGAGATATTGAGTAAGAGTGGTGGCTTTCAGAAGAGGAACAGAGAATCTCTATAGCGACGCCTATGTAGCAAGAATGGTTTCATCATCCAACAAAAATCTCCTGGATACACAACTCTCCGTGTATAATGGCATCCATGTTATCATGCAAAACGGTATTTTCAGTAATTTTGTGCCTCATCCAACTACAAACATCCTCTGGATGACCAATTTCGGGTATGTAAATATATTTCAAGACAATGTAGGAGCCAAATATACCATTGCCGACCTAGAGAAAATGAATTGGAGTAAAATACACAATGGTCTACTCATGCTCGCAGATGAATATATCAAAAAATACCCTGCTATTTCCGCATCAGAATATGCAAAGTTTGGTCCTAAAAGCAGTGCCATTATGAAAGAAATTGACCTCACCAAGATTCCTGAAGTCACGAAAAAATAATAATATTCATCTAAAAAGCCATCCGAGATAGAGTGAGTGCAATATTATAAAAACTGATTTTGTCCTGGAGGGATTGGTTTATCTTTTTCCATCTTGCGACGCCACTCGATAAAAGCAGGGTCTTTTTGATCAATAATAACCTCCCCACTATCCGCATTGTACCGCCCTATTCTACGAGTAGCAATTTGACCATTTTTATCAGCAGCCATTCCGCCGGCATAGATGGTTCCATTTGCCACGAAAACTCGATGATTCTCTGTACTAAAAGGGAGATTGTATGGGTTTGGTGCAATTAATTCCATGAGTTGATCAGAATTTGGTGCGCTCTGACTCCCGCCACTATCAACATTATTTACATATCATCGATTGACTTGCACTGCTACTGGTGGTCTCCCTTCTCTGTAGTCTTGTCTTGTGCGCCATACTCGCCCGGTATTGTTGTCTACTATTGCATGGCGTGATCCAATAGCTGCTCCAAAGTCAAAAGTTGCAATCTTATCATCGGCACGACTGGAACCATCTTCTGTAAATATAGGATTATTATTTCACCCTGGTCTATTTTCTGCATCTCTTTTTGCAAGTCTTTCTGCTCGTCTCCTGGCTAAATCTGGATGTGGAGAGCCATTAATTATCATACCATCACCCTTAGATTGTGCAGCAGTCTGTTGTAGAGCGAGTGTAGGATTGAGGAGCTCCTTCCCTTTTCAACCAAAAGATTGTTCTAATTGACGTTCGCGATCAGATCATTCTCTCCATTCTTGTGGTCACTGAAATGGTGTCCATCCTTCTTTTTGTTCTTCTTGTCGTAATCGATCTATGCCAGCATAAGGATTATAGGCTCCATTTATAGTTTGAGGCGGAGGAGTGTATGAAATCTGTCCTCGTTCTCACTGTGGATGCTTTTCTGTTGGCGGTAGATTGACAGGTTGATATATAGTTGTCCCTCTTCACTGAACAGGTGCTTCACTGTGCCCATCATCTATTGCAGCAACAGGGACTCCTTTGCTCCTATCTCCATACATTGGCGGGAGGTTTTTCCCTGTGTCTATCACGGGCTCTGGTCATTGTGCAAGGTTTGGATTTTCTGGAGTATTCTCAGGTTGTGGGCTGGTTGTATTGGTTACCGCTGATGTTTCCTCGAGCGGTACTTTGTATTTTTTTGCCCTTTCTCCTGTTACTTCTGTCACGCCACTGGTATCTCCGCGTCCTAAATCAAACATATCTTTTGCTTCACGACGTTCTTTTTCTTTTTGTTCAGGGGTCTTTTTTGCTTGTTCAGCCTTGTATTTTTCTATCTCTTCTTGATCTCGTCTTGCTGTTTCGGCATCTATATCACCTGTCGCATCAAACCCCCGTGCCACTTGTAGAGGATCTGTTTGTGGTTCTGGAGGGATTGATTGCTCTGGTGTTGTATTATTTGAGTTTTTTTCATCTTTCTCTCATATTTGAGATGTTGTTGGTGTATTGACCGTAGTTTTTTCTGGTTTTATAGTGACTGTTGGAGTCTCTTCTTGTGTCTCTCAAGATGAAGTATGTGATGATGGTGCTTCTGATACTGTTGTTCTTTCTGATGAAACATCGGATTGTCTTGTTCCAGATATTTTATGTCATTCACTATCGACGACGACTGTCGAACCGGTATCTATGTTTTGACGCACTCGTGGAGCACCAGAGTGTGTTCTTTCTCCTTGAGCTTGTGATGCGTCGTCTTCAGTTGTTTTGGGGGCACGAGATGGTGTTTGTTTTGTAGGTGGGACTGTTTCTGTTTGAGCAACAGAAGAAGGAGATGTGGGAGTTGAATCTTGTGCTTCGAGTGATTTCTGTGTTTGAGCTGAACTGGTCTGTTCTGTTCTATATTTTTGCTGCTGTTCGCGAGCATATTCTCGCATATTTTGTAGTGGTCCAGTTTCATCTGGTCTTGGTGCTGGAATATCGGGGCTGTTGGCTATGTGTTCACGTGATTCTCGATTGAAATCTCGTACTTTTTCACGAGTTGATTCAGATATTGTATTTCCACTGTTTATAGATGAAGTATGTGTTCGAGGTGTATTGTTGGTCACTGGAGAGGCCTCAGTAGATGACGTTGGTTTTGGCTCGGTTGATGTTGGAGACGCAGGAGGTTTAGCTTCTGTTGGTGTATTGGAAGTACCCCCTCCTTGCATATGCTCCCGCAATCAGGGTGACATAGGATGATCACCGAGTTTTATTTCTTGTTCTGGTGCATGCACATTGTAGAGTGGTTTTGACTCTGTTGATGTTGGAGACGCAGGAGGTTTAGCTTCTGTTGGTGTAGATGGAGGAGAGGGAGGGAATTTATACTCTATTGGTCCGCCATCAAACTGACTTGTCCAGCGTGCGATTCTTTCGCCTCATATTGTTTCATATGTTGCATCCTCGGGGATTTTTACCTCTGGAGGAGTATTGGCGGGTTTTGTTGGTGGTGGTTGAGGAGTTGCAAGAGCGTCTGCAGCTGATTCTAATTTTTTTTCTGCTTTTTTATTCTCTGACAATTTCCTCTCAGGCGGAGGTGGAGGAGTAGGGGACTCTTTTTTTTCTGGAGTGCCTGGTTTAGTGTTATCTGCTTCTTCTTTGAGAAAGAATGGTTTGTGGAAAAATGGGTTCATATTTTCCATTATTCCATATATTTTTTAATAAAGCAAATATTATAAAATGATTATATTATTGATGTTAAAATGCCAACTACATAAGCTCACCTCTCAGAACCCACCTATCAAGCTCCAGTATTTTAACAGGAATAAGATCTCACAGTTTTATACTTTCATCTTTCGGAAGAAATACTTCCCGGAAATTTCGAGTCCTGCCAGAGATGACCCCATCTTCTTCATCAATTTTTGATACCATAATCACCTCTTCTCGGCCTATCATAAGCTGATTTCTTTTCTGAATAATTTCATACATCAGGGTATTGAGACGATCCCAACGCTCAGCCTTCACATCGGCAGGCACCTGTCATGGCATCTTCGCGGCATAGGTTTGTTTTCGCGGTGAATAACGAGCAATATAGGCATAATCAAATTCACACTCACGGAAAGCTTTGACCGTATTTTCAAACTGTTCATCTGTCTCCCCTGGAAAACCGACAATAATATCTGTGGAGATACCAAAAAGCGGGTCTCGTGAACGCAGATAGTCTACTTGTGATTTAAAGTCGTCATAAGAATGTTTCCTATTCATTTTCCTCAGTAAATCATTATCACCAGACTGGAGCGCAAAGTGGAGATAGTGACAGCACTTCTCGAGGTCAAAATGAGCATCGAGGATATCTCGTGTCATATCGTGCGGATTCGATGAGGTGAAACGAATACGGTCAAGGTTTGAAATGGCATTTATTTTTTCGAGGAGTTCTCGAAACGGTGTTCGAACAGTTGGAGAAGTCCAAGTGAGCTCTTCTGGATTCCAGAGATTTTTTCGTGTTTCTTTACCATAGCTATTCACGTTCTGACCGAGCAAAGTGACCTCTTTTGCCCCATCACGTACGACCGTTTCGACACACTCCTGGACAATCTCGTCTTGCGCCCTCGAAATCTCGTGTCCACGGGTATAGGGGACGATACAAAAGGTGCAGTAATTATCGCATCCCGTCTGGATAATCACATTCGCACTCTTTGAAGCATCTCGCTCTTGTCTGACACGGAGGTATGATTGAAAATTATCATCCTGACCGATATCTTCGCCATACATGATCGACAAGAGTGTTGTCAGAGATCCTATCTCCTCTATCCGGACAACAAAATCGATAGTATCGACACGATGAAAGAGCTCATCATCGGAATTATACAGCGTCGGGGTATCGATTTTTTCTGCTGTCTGGGTGAGCGTTATTTTTGTCGTATTGTCTCGACCTGTATAGTCATAATATTTCTTGTTCAAACCTGTCTTGCGTGTCATACAACCCGTCAGCCCCACTTTGATGTCTCGGCCTGTCATCTGTCGAAGCTTATCTATTTCTTCGACATAACCAAATACCTTATCCTCCCCTTTCTGACGAACAGAACAGGTATTGAAGATAACAATATCTGCTTCCTGCCACGTGTCCACTTTCGACAAACCAGCTTGAGCGAGAAGCATATGAATTTTTTCACTATCGGCATGATTCATCTGACAACCAAAAGTCTGAATGCAGAATTTTCGCTGAAGAGTATTTTTTTGAAGAGCTTGTCGAAGATGAACTATTTTTTGTGTGTCGATGGAGAGTGTCATTTGGACGCAGCAGCATTAAAGAAAAAAAGACAGACAAATAAAAGTGTCGGGAGAAAAATGAAATACATACCGAGCCAGCTCATTATCGTGGCGATAATACATACCGGCAAAAAGACATGAAGGACAAATACGAGTGATTGTTCATAAGTGAGTCGTCATGAAGCACTGAGCTTGCTCACCAAGAAAACAACCAGAGACCAGAAAAGAGACATCAGGAAAAAGAAACAAGCCATTGCAAGACCAACTACAAAAGAAATCGGAATAATAAGATACATAAAAGCTTTTCTGAGTGGTGGATATTTCGTCAGAAATCTCTCATTGATGAAAGCATTATTAATAACCTTATCTCCTATTTTCATATCTGTATAGAGTACTTTTGTTATTTTTTGAGTAGCTTGTTGTGGCTGATTGATGACAGCGTTATCACGCAACAAATACAAGCCCGCTGTATTGGAATACTCTGTTGGAACCTCTGACATCTGTGTCGAAACAAAAATCTGTGCACCATCAACAGAACGGATATAGGGGTCAACAGGAAATGCTGTTTTTACCAGGATGTTATCCTGAAACTGAAGCTCAAATGCTGGGATACGAGCTAAAAATGGTGTGATTTTATGTGGAGCCGAGAAATGCCAAACGAGGGACATAACTCCAATAATACCTACCACGAGAAAAGCGAGCCAAACAAGAAAATAATATCCGACACTCTGTCCAACAGTCGTGTGTTTAAAACGGGCAAGAAATGAGGGCGTAAAAGACGCACCGAGTCGAGAAAAAAAAGACGTCATACTCTAAAATTATAAAATAATAGTAATAGAATTAAAAGGAGCATATCATTGAAAAACACCTTGATACCAACCATACACCAAAACAAGAACTACGAATACAATGATGGTGAGAAGAATGATAGTAGCCAGTCGTACCATAAAAAAAGGATTATTTTTTCTTTGTCTTCGCGACAAATATCATGACGATAACGAGAAATACACCACCAATAATCTGATACATATCAGGCGTTTTGTGTTGGACAAATATGTCGATTATAAAACCTGTAATAGGAAATGCGAGCTCAAAAATACTCGCACTCGTCGCATGAACATGCTTGATGCCACGATAATACATGGTCGTACCGAGAACTCCAGAAAGCATAGCCACAGCAGCTATAAGTGATAACTGATGAGCATTAAACGTCACTGATTGGCCCATTTCAATACCGAAGAGTGAAAGGATTCAAAGAGCAATAACTCCGAGAATCGCAACCATTCCAAGACGAAATGCTGTCATCGTGCGAGCCTTGTATCCCTGATGAGAGAGAAAACGTGAGAAAACCGTCGCAGAACCCCAGCAAAGAGCCGCTACGAGACCTGCCATCACTGCTCTCGTCGTATCACTCCCGAGATCTGGGAGATGTCTCCCCGCTTCTCCGAAACTCAGAAAATACGCTGAAATAATAGCAAAGAGAGCAAGTGGATAAAAGCTCTTTTTCGGACGTTCTCCGAGGAATATCAGAGCAGCTAAGATAGCAAACAATGGCTGAAGTTTCAAAAGGAGAAACATCACACCAAATGAACTATAATTCACATGTGCCATCGCCCAAGTAAACGCGTAGGTACCAATCAGTCCTGAGAAGAGAGCCACGCCAATAAGAGCAAACCATCATTTTGTCGACAATTTCGGAAAACTAAAATGTTTCATCCCAACAACAGCCAAGACAATAAAGCCTATCGCATGTTCGACAGTGACTATCGTCAGTGGCGAAACTCCTCAAATCTTTGAACGAAGAAGCCCATCCAATCCCCAACAAATACCAGCAAAAATAATCCAGAGAAAAGAGAGGTTCATAATTTATTTTTTAAACTGCACTGTTTGTTTTTTTTCTTCAACCTGCAGAACAGAAACTTTCTTACCCCAATATATTCTATAAAGATACTGTGGCATATCTTCTGGATTCCGCGTAAGAAGATTAGGGCTAGATGACCAATCTGACACAAATGGATACCATATTTCTTGTGATGATATTTTTTGTTCCTCTTGATATGGTTCTATGGATTTAGTCAATAAATCATAAACTTTCAGAGATAGTGTATGTGTAACAGGCTGATTAGAATTTTTTAAGCTTTTATCATTAAGTGCAGTAATTGGCTCTTCTTCTAAAAACAAAATCTTCTTTCAATCTTTTAAATAAACAAAATCAGTAGCGCTGAGAGAAAGAGATTTTTTGTATTTTTCAAGATTTGATAAACTATACTCAAAATAAAATTCTGGTTCAGGCTGATGAATAATATACAGCTCTCTTCCATTTTGAATCACCATATTTTCACCAGTGTTGAGAGTGCTAACATAATCAGGGAATTCTATACCTGTATTCTGACCATAATACATGAGTTTTTTTGTATCTGGCAAATCGCCAAAAGCCCAAAAGAATCATCCAAAATCTATGGTTGTATCAAGGCTAGATCAAAGATAATCAGGATAATAATAAAAATAAGGCTCTGTTGAGAGTCATTCAAGTCCTGGGCCATACTGCATATATACCGAAAAAACTTGTGCATCAAGGGTGCCAATTTTATCAGCAAAGTCTTGCTCTCTTTGATTATTACACTTTACAGCATAATGAGAAGAAGTTAGTTCAACTACGCCATGTAAAAAAGGTCACTCTAATGGTTTTTGGTATATGTAGGCACCCGGACATTCAAACATGAACTTATAGTGTGGAAAAAGATACCAACTGGCAACACTAAAAAAAACTAACACTCCCAGTAAAAAGTAAGACAGTTTTTTAAGTATGCTCATAAAAAATGAAGATTATTTCCTCTCCACTGTCATGTAAAACTCGAGCTTATCACCAACATCAATACGAGTATCACCTTTGTATTGAATACCACACTCTTTGCCTTCTTCGACTTGATTCACCTCGTAAACACCTTCTTTGAGTGTTTCGACTTTACCAGTTCCTGCGACACGTTCATTGCGGATGATTTTGAGTTGAGCGCCTTTTTGGATATTGCCAGAAACAACGGCGAGACCAACAATCTGCATTTTTTCACCAGTATAAAATATTTTGAGAGCATTTCCTTCTCCAACAAGCACTTGATCATATTTGATATCGATCATGCCTGTTGCGATACTTTCGACTTTTTCGATGATACGATAGATAACTTTCTCAGCAATAACTTCGATTTTTGATTTTGAAAGTGTATCAGTAGCATTCGTACCCATAGGGACGTTAAACGCAACAAGGAGAGCAGCGCTCGTACCAGCCATGAGGACATCAGATTCATTCACCGCACCGATACCAGCGTGAATAATCTTCACGGCCACATCTTTGGCTGTGATTTTCTGGAGAGAAGCTTTGAGAGCCTCAAGGGAACCATTTGAATCGGCTTTGAGAACGACTTTGAGGTGCTGGAGGGTACCAGTCTTGAGGCGACCCATGAGATTCATGAGCGATGCGTTTTCAAATTTATTGACACTCTTACTACTGGATGCGAGTTTAAATGCCTGTGTTTTTTCACGAGCAGCCTCGAGCGTTGGGAAGACTTGGATGATTTGACCACCTTCTGGTACTTCATCGAGACCGGTAATCTGAACTGGCATTGATGAAGTCGCTTCAGAGACATTTTTGCCAAATGAATCTTTCATCGTACGGATTTTGCCACAAGCAGAACCACAAAACACAGCATCTCCACGATTGAAGACACCAGCATTGACGAGAATATTTGCGATAACGCCCTGTCCTGGATCAAGATGAGATTCGATAACAGTACCGACGCCTGGACGAGTCGGATGTGATTTGAATTGTTTCATGTCAGCGACGAGGAGAACCATGTCGAGAAGTGTATCGATTCCGAGACCGGTCTTTGCAGAACATGGAACACAGATAGTGTCACCTCCCCAATCTTCTGGGATAAGTTCGTGCTCAGAAAGAGCTCGCTTCACCATCTCTGGATCAGCACCTGGTTTATCGATTTTATTGATTGCCACAACGACTGGTACATTTGCTTCTTTTGCGAGATTGATAGATTCGATAGTCTGAGGCTTGAGACCTTCATCAGCAGCGACTACAAGGATGATAATATCTGTTAATTTCGCACCACGAGAACGCATGAGAGCAAATGCTTCATGACCTGGAGTATCGAGGAACGTCATCTGACGACCATTTTTTGTCACTTGATAGGCACCAATTTTCTGAGTAATACCACCAGCTTCCCCTGCAGCTACATCTGTTTTACGAATCGAGTCGAGGATAGAAGTCTTACCGTGATCAACGTGTCCCATAACAGAGATAATAGGCGGACGTGTTGTTTTTTCTCCTGCATCATCAGAAGCCAAGAGGGCTTCGATATTCCCATCCATCAGGTCTGTAATGCTCGAATCAGTTGAGTGAATCTTTTTTACTTTGATGTCAAAGCTCTCAGCGATGAGAAAACATGTATCGAAGTCAATCTGGGAATTGATATTCACCATGATACCATTTTTCATGAGCTCTCCGATGATACGGGCGAGAGGGATACCGATTTTATCTGAGAATTCTTTCACAGTGAGGAAATCTCCAATCTCCACTTCCTGACCAGAACGATCGACGAGAGTTTGCTTGATATCATCGATATTTTTTTCTTGCTTCTCCCCTACGAGACCTTTAGCACGACGGAATTTATCGAGGTCTTCTTTGTTTTCTGGAGAGAGGAAAGTGAGTTTATGTTTTGCACCTCGTTTCGTCGTTTTGAAATTCTTTTTTGGAGCATCTGGTTTACGGAAATTCCCCCCGCCTTTGGCAGGTTGACCTGGGCGACTCTGTCCTGGGCGCTGGAATTGTCCTGATCATCCTGGTCTCTGAGGAGCACCATTGGGACGAGAGAATGATGGACGATTACCACCTGCAGAAGTATTTCCTGCTGGTCGAGCACTTCCTGGGAGAACTGTACGAGCTTGGTGTGTATGGAAAACAACCTGAGGACGATGTGTGAATTTTGCACCGAGATCGAGTTGGCCACCTTCTGGAAGTTTCACAGTTCGTGGAATATGTGGTTGTGGTTCTTCATTTTCGAGAACAGCCTGGGTTGTGTTATATTCTGGCTCTGGTTGTGGTTCTATTTTTTCTACTGGAGGCGTAGCTGGAGCCGCTTTTTTGGCAACAATCTTTATCTTCTTTTTCTCAGTACCGCCACTTGACTGTGTCGTGCTTGGTCAGATATTTGCATAGTAATCATCTCCGGAAGTTGGTTGCGCCATAAAAAAAGCCCTATAAAATTATAGGGCATAGAGTATAAAAATAGTTGCAGAAGTCAAAGTGTTTTTGGCGATTATATCGGCAATTTCATATTTCCTTCTTCTGTTTCTCAGAGGATTTTTTTATAACTGTCATGATCTTCATTTTCGACCCCCTGAACAAACACATGTTTATAGGCTTCTTTTTCTTCTGTTTTTCTGACAACGAGTCATCCCAAAATCAGAAAAATACCCCCCAAAAGAGTGAGCACCAAACCAGATATATCAGTCGTCATACTGATATCACCATTGATAGTGCGAGCCGCACCTGTAAGAGATATACTGATAATAATAGTCATGAGTACGATAACACTCCCGATACGCACGTAAATATGACGCGGGTCGAGACTGACATTGAGATTTTTCTGAACTTTTTGACTAAAATCGTATGAAAAAAGATGAATAAATAACACAATCATCAGAATAAGAATCCACCAACCGATACCTCCACAGAGAAGAGAAAAAGCTCCTAAGTGAGTTGTTTCACCAATTTGTATCCAAGGAAAGAAGAGTCCAAAGAGAACACAAGCAACTCATACAAGGACTATTTTCATACCCCACGAAGACTTCGAAAAAAAGAACCAGAGGTTCTCCACAATCCTCACCGGAAGAAAATGATGGATACCGCGACGAGTACGAAAAGGAGTATAGGGTGACATATGCGCGAATTTATACTGATAAGGCTAGAAGAGTAAAGAAGAATGCATTGACTACAAAAAAGTTTGAGCGTATACTTATAAACGTGACAAATAAGCGACCAAATACTGTTATTATCCTCTTTTTACTGATTCATCAGGGGTTATTTATGTTGTGGGATGGAACAGTAAAATGATTTCAATCACTTACAACAGGTTCTACAAAACCACTCAGAGCTTCACGTCCTCTCAAAATATGGCACTGGATTGCGATAAATGGACCACAAAAATTCTGGAAATTTCCGAGATCAATCCAGATAGGGCGAAGTATCTCCACCCTTATTCAGGTTATTTTTTACCCAAAGAAATAAGTGAATAGACAAAAAAAACAGAACAGAAATGCATGATTTACACTGATAGAAGTCCTCGTATCAGTAGTTCTCTCAGGGATGATCCTCTGAACCGCTTATGGCGCTTTTCAGGGCATTATGAAGAGCCAGGTGCGACTCTCAGGAGTGATTAGTATCCAGAGAAATCTCTTTTATCTCAATGAAAAACTCGGCACACTGATTCATAGTGGAGGAAGCATCGATTACGAAGAGTATTTCAATCGGAGAATTCTGGGCTATGACAAGAATTTTTCTCCTTTGGGAGTATGGTACTTTAATAAGGCATCAAACTATGGTAATGGTGACAATAGTGGGAGACCTTTTCTCTACCTCTGTGGACGCGATAGCATGCCAGCAAACCAAGAAGAGGCTTGTCTCGGGAACAATGCCGTTGCTCAGGCATGAAACAATACACTGTCATTTACTAAAAAACTTGAGGGAAATCAAATGGGATATGGTCAGTACCGAGAAATAGGCTTCAATTACAACTCTGGAACAGGTTATCCGACACCAATCAAATTACCTCCGATATTCCCAGTAAATGATGTGACACTCAATAGTGAAGGTATCGGCGATCTCTATCTCATAAAAAAACTCCCTAGTGGAACTTTTGAACGAACATACTTCCGACATGTCTACATACAAGACCCTTCGACGGATGTCAGTGTAGCCACTTGCAGTCCGAGTAGTACGAGTCTCGAGGGATGTCTCTGAAAGATACAGATGGCACGACTTATAAGCTGCGATTCACTTCCAAATGGTGGCGATGGAGTACTCGACGCCTGGGCAAAACATCCTGATTTCGGATGAGGAGCAAACCCCTGCGGTGCAATCAATGCTGTGGGCGATATACCAACAGCAACAAATAATCTAGAGTGGGTAGATATCAGCTCTCCGGAGATGAATATCGTCCGTGCACAATTCCTCCCCCGACCTCTGAAAATACCTACCCGTATGGCAGGCGTATGAGAAGAGGCCATCTCACCAACAGTACAGATTCACATGGAAGTACAGCTTTCAAAACGCGTTCTCTCTCGCGGACTCCTCAAAGAAGAAGAAAATACACCTCGTTTTCTCACAACTACTTTTGACCTCGAAAATAGCTAATATGATTCATTCTCGAAAAACATCTGAAAATGGCTCTGCTCTCCTGGTCACTATTATGATCACAAGCGTTGTGCTGATTTTTGCGATGATTTTGCTCGAGAGAATCATTCCCTACTCGAGGCAGATTCGTGGCATGCAAGACTCTCTCCAGGCCTACTATACAGCGCAAGGGGAGGTCGAGCTAGCAAAAAATATCTTTCAAAAAGAAGTAGTCAGAATAAATATAGACCCCTCTGGCCGTATAGTTCCAGGCGCAAACCGAACTATAGATGTCACCATGCCTCGGGTAGACGCAACTGATACCGGTGATTATGTTATCGTCTCCAATCACAACGAAATTCCCCTTCAGATAAACATGTATGAGCAAGATACAACTCCTCGAGGGTTTGGAACCAGTCAAAAAAATCCAAGTTTCCACGCCCTTACACAGTATGGTGGTGGCATGCTCTTTGATCTCACAAAACGAAATACGAGTATTCCTCCTTTTTCTATGATAGCACACACAGATACAGATAACGCTGCCACGGTGGGCAATATTCAAACAGAATTTGTCTATACCGACGGAAGTGGCTCAACACCGTTCTTTGGTACCGTAGGAAGCTCCGTAGCAAGTGCTCTGGAAGGCAAAAACATAGCTGAATCTCTCGATACTAACAAAACTAATGTATTAGATCCAGGTCGTGATAAACTCTCTTATCTTTTCAGCCTCCAGAACTGTGTTAACGGAAGCTGTGCTCTCAAACTCCACCTCAAAGATAGCACTGCTCCGATACTCCCCGTTTCTTTTTCAGTATCTACAGCTATACCTGATCTCAACGCTGTGCTCATAGCAGATGGACTCTCGCCAAAAGCTACCTATCATACTCGTATTGTAGAGCTCATACCACTGGTACAGAGCATCTAAGTGGGCAATAAAAAAAACCTCCAGAATCCTGGAGGTTTTTTGTGAGAGAAATACTATTTCTTCATGCCTTTTGGCTGGTAGAGGTTACGACCAACACGTTCAAATATCTTTTTATTCTGGAGATTCATGTAGATAGTATTTGATTTGACGATACGAGTCTTGA
>CAZVRL010000015.1:0-29859 GCA_964630285.1 uncultured Candidatus Peribacteria bacterium
GCGAGTCAGTGGGGGAGAGTCCAGTCAGTAAAACTGAGAATATAATCAACGTGAGACTTCATTAAACTCGTATCGAGTCCATATGCTCCACCGATGACAAAGACCACACTCTTATGTTGTTGCATTTTTTGACTCAGCCAGACGCTCATAGCTTTTGTGTCTCCGAGACTTTTCCCGAGAACATCACAGAAGACGACAAAACTATCAGAATATTTCTCAAGTTGTGCGATGACATCCTGTGTATCGAGTTTTCGAATTGTTTCTGTCTCACCTGATTTATGAGGTTTCAGAAGGACTATTTCGAGCTCTTTTTGGAGACGTTTTTCATATTCTGAAATCGGTTTTTCGAAGTGATGCCAAGAATCCGCGACAGTCAGGAGGATGAGTTTCTTCATGAGAAAATGATATGTTCTTTTGAGAAAATAACAAACATCTCTATAATCCCTGCATGGCTATCAAAGACACTTCCAAAGACATCCACAAACGACTCATAGAACCTGTGACCACGACAGAAGATAGCGGGGAAGAGTCTCTTCGTCCAAAAAAGCTCTCAGAATATATCGGACAGACGATGATAAAAAAACATCTCCAAGTGGCACTCGATTCAGCAAAGATACGAAATACCAATGTCGAACATATACTCTTTTACGGGCCTCCAGGACTTGGTAAAACTACTCTGGCTATGCTCGTCGCCGCTGAAACAGGCGCAAGTCTCCGTCATACTTCATGACCTGCTATTGATAAACCAGCTGACATGCTCTCGGTCCTCACAAGTCTCCAAGCGGGTGATGTTCTCTTTATCGATGAAATCCACCGACTCAAACCCGTGATAGAAGAAATCCTCTACTCTGCCATGGAAGACTATCAGGTCGATATCATGGTCGGTACTGGCCCTGGCGCAACATCAGTCAAGATGGATCTGCCAAAGTTTACGCTTATCGGTGCGACAACTCGTCTCTCATCTCTCAGTCATCCACTCCGTGATAGATTCGGAAATGTGTGGAAGATGGATCTCTATGAAGATGCTGACCTCGCAAAAATCGTCGAAAGAACGGCAAAAATCCTCGGCGTCGAACTCGGAAATGACGAAGCGCATGAAGTCGCAAAACGCAGTCGCGGAACCCCTCGCATCGCCAATCGTCTCACAAAAATCGTCCGTGATTATCACACACTCGGTAAACTCTCAGACCTCAAATCTCTCTTCGCAGAAATCCATATCGATGAATATGGTCTCGACGATATCGACCGACAAATCCTGAAACTCCTCTGAGAAAATGGAAACAATCCTCTCGGTATCAATACGCTCTCTGCAATGGTAGGGGAGGAGGCAGCGACTATCGAAGATGTCATCGAACCATTCCTGATAAAAATAGGCCTTATTGAGAGAACACCAAGGGGGAGAGTTATTACGATGAAGGGCAGGGGATATATTTTAAAATAAATTATGAAAAAAACTTTAATAATTGTTGCAATAATTTTATTTACAGGAATTTTACTTTTTATCTTCCCTTGGGGCAAAGTTCTTTCGTGTACGGAGAGGGGAAAGACTTGTAGTATCGATTTTTGCTCAGATAGTTCTCTATGAAATTTTTTAAAAATTACTCGTGTTGGAAATGGTATGGAATGAAGTTATTTTAAGGAAAATACTTATATAACCGTAACAAAGGGGATATTTTTATATTCAATTAGAGGCTGAATTGATACTCCGCAGATAATTGAGTGAAATTTGATTGAACCTGATGGTGAATGTACTAAGGTTTTTTAAATTTTTTCTAAAATCGCTACAAAAAACCCTTCCATCATAGGACTTGGGTACCAGCGATTCATATTGTCTTCGAGAGTATAGTCAGGAGCGATAGGTGAGGGGAGGATGGTGAATTCTGGATGGGTTTTCAGGAATTTCTGGACGACGTCTTCATTTTCACGGCGAGAGATAGAACAGGTCGAGTAGACGATTTTTCCACCATCGACGAGCATCTTGCGAGCTTGTTCGAGCATCTCATATTGAAGAGTGGATTTTGAGTGAGATTTTTCTCCACTGTACCATTTGTAGGTTCTATCATCACTGAGATTAATACGACCATCGGAGCTACACGGGACATCGAGAAGAACACGATCAAACATCTTTGCCCCTTTGTTGCCTTTTTCATCTTTGCTGTAGTGAGCGACGAGTTCAGTCGCATCGATTTTGATGACTTCGACACAATTCTCAGCACCCTGTGATTTGATTGTATGCACGAGTTTTTCGAGTCGGACACCGAATTTTTCGAGGGCTGTGATTTTGCATTTTCCACTGAGCATGCTCGCTATCTGTGTTGTTTTTGATCCTGGGGCAGATGCCATATCGAGGATTTTCTGATCAGGGATGAGGTCGAGACAGAGAGCTGGTATCATACTCGAGAGACTCTGGACGTAGATTTTACCAGTTTTATATATCTCGAGTCCGCGAAGAGCGTATTCGTGTTCCTTGTCCATGTAAAAAGCATCTTCTGAATGTGTCCAAATAGAGTAGGGAAGTGCTGCCTTTTGAAGTTCTTCCGTCACTTCAACGCGAGTACACTTGAGATGATTTACGCGAAAAGAGACGATACTACGGGGATGAGACCAGCCAGTAACGATTTTTTCTTGGTCAGGAGGGGCAATATTCTCAAAAACTCAGAGAAGATTTGCAGGTATTTTTGGTTGTGTTGTCATGCTCTATGTATACGGAATATTTCTCTTATGCAAGAAAAAACTAGACAAATTAAATTTTTCACTACATTACCTTTTGTAAATATTATTTAATAATTGTAAAGTTAATGAACCTTCCATCACCAAATACAGGAAAACTTGAATGAGTGCAAATAATTACTGCACATATTTCTGACCATGTACGGGCATGGGTCGATGCACTGGTACGCGCTGGTGCAACTGTAGATGATGGGGTAGGGGAGGTGATTGAGAAAAAATCTATCAAAATAGGTGTCATTATTTGACCGACTGATTTGTCAGAGAGGCAAAAAATTATCGATATCTGTGAAAAACAGTTAGCAGATGATGTGACACTTTCTGTTCGATATTTTATACTCGCTGATGAAGATGATACTGAAATACCAGATCATCACAGAGTACGAATTGTATCGTTTATGAATATGGCTCCAAATGATTTCGTAGCTCGGCTGAATACATCTCTCTACAAAGCTCGTCTGCCATGATTTTTGAGAAAATCCTATAACGTCGAAATCTGCGAAGAATTACTCGAACTAGAGAATATTCGATACAGAAAAATTATTCTCCGAACATTTAAAACTACCTGAAAAAAAGAAGAGATAGAATACGAATCACTCTATCTCTATATTCACAATAAAGAACTCTACGAGATAAAAGAAGGAGTTATCACAAAAATACCCGAAGAAAGTTTCGTGACGATACGGCCTGGCAATCAGATTGAGAGTGGGAATACACGATTTGATGCTTCAATACCGCTTTCAATGCTCAAAAATAATGAATCAGATGAGTAGAGGCTAGATGTGGAATTTTTGGTGTACCTCTCGGAGTTGTTTATTTGTGACATGTGTATAGACCTGTGTTGTTGCTATATTTTTATGTCCGAGAAGTTCTTGGATAGAGCGGAGATCAGCACCATTTCAGAGAAGGGTAGTGGCAAAGGAGTGCCGTATGGTATGAGCAGAAACGGGTTTGACGATGCCTGCTTTGAGAGCTCTATCTGCGACCATTTTTGTGACAAGGAAACGATCAAAACGTACTTCATCCGCTCCAGCATCAACAGGGAAGTGCTTTCCATGCTTGAGAAAAAGAGGAGGGAAGTGGTCTTCCCTTTTTTCCAGATACGCTCGAATCGCCTCGCAAGCCCATTCTGTGAGATAGACAACACGAACCTTGCGACCTTTACCGAGAATAGCGAATTCCTGCGTGTCTAAATTGACGTTCTTTATATCCAGCGCCGTGAGCTCGGAGACGCGCAAACCAGTACTAAAAATAGTCAGAATAATAGCCCTGTCGCGCAAATCGACTATATCTTCATGTCCGATAGATGCTATGATTGATTGAAGTTCGTCTCATGTCAGATATTCGACTTTTCGTTCACGGTTTTTCTGAAGTTCGATATCACTGAATTCAATACCTGTTGGAATATGCGTCTTTTTGCAAAAATGCAAAAATGCTCTGAGCGAAATCATGTACGCATTGACCGTTGTGATAGAAATATTTCACTGTGCGAGTGATAATCGAAAATGATCACATATATGTTGATCGATTTGAGTGGTTTTTGTCCATGGCATTTTTTCGAGCTCTTTTAAGACTTCAAAAGACGTGTTTTTCGAAGCCTCAGGCTGTATTGATACCTGGGAAGAAAAAAAACGTGCCAAATCGAAGCCTTTTGGGACAATTTTTCGGACTTCTGGATGAGTGAAAGATAAGAATGCCCACATATGGCGTCCGTATTGCTCAACCGTCCGTGGACTCATACCACGAGTGATAGTCAGATACATCAGAAATTTTTGAACTGATTCAAAAAGAGACATACATATATTATAGAGGGGATGATAATTCCTCCAAATCTATTTTCACATAATGTATGTTATGTGTTAGTTGAGTCATGGTGAAATAGAGTACTGGTAGCCCTTTATTAAAAGTCATTAAAACCATGAAACTGATTCCCCCGATTTTTTATAACAAATATTTGCAGAGGGTCTATTCACTACGAAATTTACAAATAACCAAACTTTATATCCTGTAGGCCCGAAACTACTATTTGTACTCCGATAAAAATCCCTATAATCACGCAATGAATATTTTGAAAAATATCCTTTTCTCTTTTGAAGGAAAAATCGGTCGAGCGGACTATATCTATGGCATCGTGTATGTTATTTTGTTATTCCTCATATCTATCGATGTTTTTGTACATCCGAGTTCGATTTTTCTCATAGGTGGAGGTATAGATTTTACTCAAGTTGGTGTTTATATAGCTTCCCTTCTTGGTCTTGGTATTTTTATTTGGGCGTATCTTGCCGTGACATGGAAACGTGCACGTGCTCTCGGAATAGAAATTCGCTGGACAGCTCTCGGGATACCCTTCCCTCCTCTACTCCTTGTAGGGCTCATGGAAGACCATGAAAAATATACATATCACGGAGGATTATCTGCTATTGATCAGGCATTTTTCTACATACTGATTGCTATTGTTTTGGTGTGTCTCTTTGGTCTCTACGATATGCACGTAGCAATGAAATTTATCCTTTTTGTGACGACTATTATCGCGGGAATCGCAGCCTATTTTTTCTGGAGAGATAGGCATCCTTATCGCCACCATCCGAAGGTAAAATATGTTGGCCTGGATTCATGGATTGATCTCGGTTTTGTCCTTATTTTGGTTTTCTTTATCCGTTCATACATACTCTCTCCTTTTCAAATTATAGGGCCATCAATGGAGAATACTTTTCACGGAGGAAATATCACCTATACAGCAAAATGACAGCAATACAGTGATGGAGAATTCATACTCGTTGATAAGATGACATATCGCGTTGCAAGTCCTGATCGTGGAGATGTAGTCGTCTTTACTCCCGGAATAGGCCCAGAAAAACGCTATCTCATAAAACGTGTCATAGGTTTACCAGGAGATACAGTGAAAATAGAAAATGGATATGTTTCACTGGCAACAGCGAAAAATCCAGATAAGTTCATACAACTTGATGAATCAGAATATCTCGAAGAAAAATATGGATATACATGTCTCACTTACAACAGCGCATGATGTGCAAAAGAGAGCCAAACTTTTACCGTCCCTGCTGGTCGTTATTTCCTCATGGGTGACAATCGACCACAATCGCTCGATGCACGTAAATGTTTCAGTAACAGCGGTTGTAATGGAGAGTATACTCTGGCTCAGTATGTGCCACTTTCACGCATCCAAGGACGTGTAGCATATTCTCTTGGACACTTTGATGTATTTACCCAACTCATACCTTACCCTGTCCTGGGAACTCTGAAACAAGTGATACCTTTTCGAGGAAGAGATATACTCAATAGTCACACTTATCCCGAATTAACACAGTAATTATGTTTCATTTTCTCCGTGTTATTTTTTCATTTTTGATCATAGGGGTGATTATTTATACAGTACTTTCTCTTCGCCCTTACAGAGTCGAGGGTGATTCAATGTTACCAAATCTGAAACCAGAACAAATCAGTATCGTAGATCGTATATCCACAAAAATCTCTCCCGTGGGAAGAGGAGAAGTTATAGTCTATCGAGACACGAATGGAATCAGAATAAAACGTGTCATTGGTCTCCCGTGAGAACTCCTACAAATCAGCGAAGGTTCAGTGTATACGCTTATCAATAGTACTCAAAATCTCCTCGAAGAACGATATCTCGAGGAGCATATGAGAACGTGCGTGCCTGGTGCATGTACTGATCTATGAGTCCATCTCTACGAAGTACCAGAAAATAATTATTTTGTTCTCGGAGACAATCGTACGAGTTCTCGTGATTCACGAGGATGTACAGATATAGCAGAATGCAGAGGAGCACAACCTCACTACATACCTCGTGATGAAATCATAGGACGAGTCATTTTCTCTTGGTAAAATCGCGCACATGTTTTACGTCGTCAAAAAACCTATCGGAGTGAGTAGTAATCTCGTGGCAAAGATTTTAAAACGCGTGCTCAAAAGAGATAGAGTTGGCTTTGCGTGAACTCTAGATCCCCTTGCTACTGGACTTATGATAATAGGAACAGATGGTTCCACTCGCCTTTTCCCATTAATAGAGAACTTCACAAAAAAATACCGCACAACTATACGGCTTGATGGCACAACCAACTCATATGATTTGGAAGAGCCTATTCAAAAATTGGATATTCCTGAGATGACTACAGATACCATAACTCAAGAACATATCGAATCAGTACTGAGGCATCATTTTTATGGTGAGATCATGCAAGTGCCCCCAGCATATAGTGCCGTATGGATCGATGGACAAAGGGCTTATGATTTGGCAAGAAAAGGGCACAATGTTGAGATAAAAGCGAAAAAGAGAGTGGTTCACGAGTTTCAAATCATATCCTATACCTGGCCTATTTTAATTCTCGATATAGTCGTTTCTCATGGGACATATATTCGTTCGATTGCTCGTGACTTGTGACTCCATATGGGTACTGGAGGATATCTAGAAAAATTAGAACGTCTTTCTATGGGTCATATTGATGGCGAGAACATACAATGGCTACAACATAACGATATATCGTATGCAGAACTTTCTCACGAAAAACTCTTTCCAAATATTCCCGTGCTGAGTCTGACCGCAGAACAAAAAACACACCTCCGTTTAGGAAGTACACCACTCGTAACGGACGAAAAAGATGGACACTATTTTGTTATCTACGAGGATAATTCCTATGGACTTTTAGAGGCAAAATGAGGACTATTATATCCAATAAAAAACGCTGTCTAATCTCTAGCCTTGGATAATGGCTTTTATCTGGCCATAAAATAAACTAAATTCCTGAGAAGTGAGAGTTTTCTGATCAAAAAATGCGATATTGAGAGCCCCTACAATTTCATCCAGTTTTCTGACAGATTCTCTGTTCTTATCATTTATGTCAGCACCGACAAGTTTTTCCCTGGTCACATAATCATGATAAGTGAGAATTCTTTCAGACACTGGAAAAACCTGCCCCCTTTGTTGAAGATGGAAATGGAAATAAAATCCCATAAAAGCATTCAGATAATCATGACTTAGTCCAGTGATTTTATCTATTTGTGAAATTTCTAATATTCCTCGTCGACTTTCCTCATCAGATGCGGGGTACTTGTCCATATGGGTAGTCTACCAATTGTTGAGAACCGCTTGAGCATCTTCTTTATTGCCTGCATCAGCAGCTTCTTTAGAGGCTATTTCTTCCTTTTTCTTTTTCATTTCGTACCCTTGCCATTCTGACATATGTTTTTGGTTGAGATTTTCTATCTCTGTCTGATATTTTTTTTCGAGGTCATCGAGCTTCTTTCTTTCTGTTTCGAGGATATCTGTAAGACGCTGTACTTGGTCACTATTCATAGAAGGAAGTATATCGAACCAGTACTGACGTTCACTGTCATCCATAGATTCAGTCGCCAATACCAATTCTATAAGACGTGGGTATTTGGTCTGCACCTCATCGAGAAGCGTAAATGTCGTATTTCCTTTTTGAATTGTTGCCATAGTTTTGTGGATTCTTGTATACTCTAGCATGTTTTGTTGGTTTTTGCAAATCTTTTAATTGAAGTTGCACCAGAGAAAACCTCCCTATAATAAGGATTATACTATGTCGTCAATACAGATAGGAGCACTTGTCTACTTTACAGTTATTATCATCGGTGCATGGATATTTTTTGCAGTTATTTTTCTGCAATTGAAACGCTTTATCGATATGAGTTGTCATGTGCCCCTCGTTTCAAAGATACTTACTATCACTCTCATAGCACTCACTATTTTGGGATATATTTTGATATTTTCACCAAATATGCTCAGTATTTTCGATGAAACAGAGACAAAAACACCAGCCAAAACGAGTGGATATTTTGATACATATTAGTCTCGACTTCCCTCCCCTTTTGGATACACTCTCTTGTATCCTATGAATCCTTTTGAACTAGCATATTCCCGGCTCAATAAAGCACAAAAACAAGCAGTAGATAGTATCTATGGGCCAGTCGTGGTCATCGCCTGACCTGGTACCGGAAAGACACAACTCCTCACGCTCAGAATAGCCAATATTCTCTCAAAAACTGATGTATCTCCTCGAAATATACTTGCCCTCACTTATACAGAAGCGGGATCTTTTGCTATGCGTGATCGTCTGCGAAGTTTTATCGGAACGGATTCACTTCGGGTAAATATCGAAACATTTCATAGTTTCTGTAAAGGCCTCATAGATGAGGAATATCCTGAAAAATTCGTTCGATCGCCAGGCATGAAGATGCTCGAAGAGTTAGATGCACGACGTATGGTGGCAAAAATATTGCTCGAAGGAGAATACACATACCTCAAGCCTCGCCATGATCCAGAGCTCTATATGGGCGATGTAATACGTATTGTTGGCCAGTTGAAGCGTGAAGGAATAACTCCAGAATTCTTCAGAAATAAAATTGATGAAGCCATTGCTGAGTTGCCAAACAATCCAGAGCTACACTACCAGAGAGACTCAAAATGGTGAAAAAAATGAGAAAGAAAAGCTGATTATATTGATACAGAACAACGACTTCAGCGTCAGAGAGAGCTGACCTATGTCTATCGGGCGTATGAAGAAGCACTCAAAACAGAGTCTCGTTATGATTATGACGATATGATTTTGATGGTCAGAGATAGGCTCCAAAGTGATGAGTCGTTTTGAGCCTTGATACGAGAGCAATATCAGTTTATTTTGGTTGATGAATTCCAGGACACAAACAGCCTCCAGGCAAGCATAGTCGACCTTATTATGAAAGGACAAGAGCAGCCAAATATTTTAGTTGTTGGTGATGATGAGCAATCTATCTATCGTTTTCAGGGTGCTGTGATGGAAAATATCATCAATTTCTGTGATACATACAAAAATAAATGACTCACCATCGTACCTCTCATAGAAAATTACCGTTCTACCCAAACTATTCTCGATGCATCAAGAGGACTCATCAGAAACAATAGCGAATCACTCGAAAAAGCCCTCAATCTGGATAAACACTTGAACAAAAATACTTCTTTTGATGAGAATAAAATAGTGCTCTTTACCCCGACAGACGCTCAGCTAGAAATAGCAGGTATAGCTGAGCAAATAAAAAAATTTCATGATCAAGGTGTTTCATGGAATGAAATGGCTATTATTTATCGTAAGAACTCAAATCCTGTCCATCTCATCGAATATCTCCGTCGAGAAAAAATACCATTTCATAAACAAAAATGAGAAAATCTCCTCCATCATCCAGAGGCTCAGAAACTCATGAAAACGCTCAAAATCATCGATAATTCATATCAAAATGAGCTTTTTTGGGAAGTTATGTTGTTTGATTTCTGGTGACTTGATCTCCATCATCTTCTTTCTCTTCAGGGTAAAATGAAGGCAAGCAATGGTGAATACAGGCGTTCTCTTTTTCAGGCTTTTTTAGAAGAGGATGATATGTTTATCAGAAACGTTGCTGCCAAAATTATGGACTTCACACAGAGCGCGGCTAATAAAACACTTGTTCAATTTTTTGAATCGTTTTTGGAGATTTCAGGTTACAGGAGCTTTGCCCTGAGCCAGGAGGATAAAATTGAGAGACTTTCTATCCTCAATTCTTTTTTTGATGAAATAAAGACTTTTAGTTCTCTCCATCCGGAAAGTACTCTCAAAGAGTTTATCAGCTATATCACCGACCTCGATCACTACTGACTCTCCCCTACGACACAGCCTATTCGTATGGAATCAAATGCCGTGGAACTCATGACTGCACATGGGAGTAAGTGACTCGAGTTTGAAGTTGTTTTTATATACGACGCAACAGGTAAAAATTGGGAATCTTCTCGTGATCCATCAAAACTTAGTGTCACTGTCTCTCTCTTTGAAAAACACCTCATTGATAAAGCAGAAAAAAAGAATCAAAAACTCGAAGAAGAACGTCGTCTCTGGTATGTCGCGATGACTCGAGCAAAAAAACACCTCATCATATCAGCAACAGACAATGAAGATGCCCGATTAAAACCTTCCGCTTTTGTCAGTGAAATACCTGAGAACTTTGTTGAAAAAGTAGAAATCAATATAAATCCCGAGAAGATAATCATAGCACAAACATCGCCACTACCAGCAATTAACTGGTCAGAAGCGACTCGAACAGAGCTCGAAAAAAGAGTAAAAAATTATGACCTCTCTGTCACAGCTCTGAATACTTGGCTCAAATCTCCTCGAGAATTTCTGGAAAAATACCTCATCAGACAGCCTGCTGGGAAGATGCCGAGCGCATCATTTGGTACCGCTGTTCATGCGTGACTTGCCTTTATAGGAGAATATTATAACGAGCACAATTCTCTGCCGTCTCAGGAACTCTGGCTCGAAAAAGTCGAGCAAATGCTCTACCACGAAATTCTCACCAAAAAAGAGCAGTCAGATTTTTATGTAAAAACAAAAGAAGTTATAACAGCTTATCTCTCAAAAAAAGATTGCCCTCTCGCTGCAAAAGCACTCGTAGAAGAACGTTTCTGATGGAAAAAAGTAGTTGTTGCAGGCGTGAGACTTACTGGTGTATTTGACCGTGTAGAGACGCTCCCTGATTGAAGCATGCAGGTAGTGGATTTCAAGACTGGAAAACCAGATAAATGAAGAGAACAACTCGAAGACTATGAACGACAACTGTATTTCTATCGTCTCTTGTGGGATGGGTCAGGACAGTATAAAACTCTCTCGCGGGGCGCTCTCGATTTTGTAGAAGATAATCCATTCGATACAGTAAATCGAAAGATATACACTTATGAAGAAGCAGGATTAGAACTTCTGAAGAAACAAATCGAAGCGTTCAAAATATCGCTCGAAACACTCGATTTCCCAGAGAAAAATACCTTTATGAATTAAAGAGTTCCTGACATGTTGGACGGGAAACATTTGTCGCCTGACGTCAGTATAAATCACAGATGAGCTGTGCCGCCTCCTCAATAATGGGGCGAGCTAGTTCGAGCTGTTCGAGTGCGTGTATGAGCCCAACAACAGTTTTTGGGTCTTGAGCTTTATTCTGTCCGACCAATTCTTTTCTCACAGCGTAGTCAGTGTAGAGATTTTTATCAATCGTTGCCAATCGGAGACCATCTTGTTCTGATGTAGGAAATTTTGGTATATTGACCGCTGCTTTCCCTTGATTTTCGTTCCTTACATCGGGGATAATTTGTCGAGTAAAGAGAGAGCCAAAAGTCTCGTATGCAATACGTTTTGATACTTCTTTTACCCCTTCTAAAACAGTTTGATTGTTTGCTCTCTTGTTAAATTCTTTGAAAAACTGACTATTGAGCAAAAGACGAGAATTACCAACTCATCACTTTTGAGCCTGAACAAGAGAGTTTATCTGAGCTTCTTTGCTTGCATCAGTCTCACCGCTTCATGTGAGTTGAGCACTTCGATAAAAGAGCAGATTAAAGGCATCTTTCCAGATTTGAATTGCCTGTGGATACTTCCAGCCAGAGGTAAAGGCACTCTTGAGGGTTTCGAGTATTTTCTGATTTTTTGGTTCTTCATCATGACATTTTTGGATATTTTCAGAAGAGTAAAAATTGCGCATTTCATTCGAAAATCCTTTTGGAGCAATTGGGAAAAGTGTCTCATCTATATACTCACGATCAGCTACATTGGTGACGAGATTTCGGAAGAAAATAAGTACATGTTTTGTTTGATCGTAAGTATCAACAAGGACTTCCTGTAAGAGCCTATCTTTGGTCTTATAAGTTGCCCCTCAATCAAGAGTGACATCTTCACTGAAACGTACGACTCATTGAGCACATTTGCTTCCAATTTCAGCTGATGCATCAAGTATTTTTTGCTGGATTTCTAATATCGTATTCTGATGAGACTGAGTCTCGGTCAAGAGCATAGTATCAGAGCTATCAAAATAATATCGTATATCGGAAAGAAGGCTTTTGAGGTCATAACCGACAGCGCTCAAAGCATTGAGAAGGGCTCGAACACTTTGTGCTGGTATAGCTACCTCGAGATGTGCAGAAGATCCTTCTGGTCGAGTACAAACAGATGTATTTGCCGCTTTTTTTGCCGCTTCCAAGATTTTATCAACATTTTTTCCATACGCTTCAATAGAAGGTGATGGCGTTGTCGCGAGAGTACATTCAGCAGCAAAAACTCACTGATATGAAAAGAGGAATAATAGAGTAGTAAAAAGAGCTAGATTTTTTTTCATAGTATTTTTTATGATCACTGACATTCTCATTTTTCTCAGAGGTAGTCCATGATAACTTTGAGGGCTTTTGAGAGTTCATAGAGCATACGGGTGCGAGAAGCTGTCTCGTCAAAAGCCTTTTCCATATGTTTTATAGAATCAACATTTTTTTCCTGAACATATGGTCGTTGTTTCAGTGAAGCTCACGAAGCAGCTTTTATTGAATCATGATCGTCTCTCGCGAGATTGATAGAGTTGAGTGTATCCGTGACACGCACACTTCTATCAGCACGATTAACCGCATATGAATAAAGTAATTGCCATTGTGACGCTTTGATATTTGTCGGTTTCTCAAAATCTAAATCATATCGTTTAAATGAACGTTTGAGCGAGTCTAATACTTGTTGCTCTTCCTTTGATTTTGTCTTTGAAGAAGCTGAGTCAGAGCTATTAGAAGTCTTGTTTCTATCAAAGAACCCTTTAAGAAAAGGTGGAGTCTTCCAAAAAACAAAAATTCATGCTCAACTAAACACCTCAGAAAGTTTTATATTGAGATCAAATTCAGATTCCCACGTGTTAACAGTTGGTGAAACTTTGCAGGCAAAATTTCGATTATCACCATTTTTTATAATCCAATCGAGTCATTCTTCGAAAATACCCTGAAAAGAGTTTTTTCCTTTTCATCCAGAACCTGATCAGAGGAAATAGTGTGTATTTTGTATGAAATCAAGAGTAATACAAAAGCCACTATCGCAGTCCCCCGCGAGCTCGCTATCTCCTGAGGAGCTAGTACCAGAATCCTCCCCATCACCACCAATAGCACCTTCAATTTCCGATAAGATATCTATATTATAGTTTTCGCCACCACCCCATGTTCCGGTAGATACTTTTCCAGTTATGAGAGCCGAAGCATCCTCTGAACTTGTATTACTATATTCCCCAAACTCAGGAGCTTCTCGGAAAAATATTTCATCTATACGCCGTATATCATCAAGCAAATCATAGGGAGAGTTATCAGTATTCCCATCATAATAGAGACCCATACCAGAAACATCTCGGAAAGAAGAGGCCTGTTCCTGGACTTGAGCACGTATGCTGTTTACTATTTTTGCTTCTACTTTTTTACCGAGAGTAGTTATTAGACTCAATTGTCCGCCTGTTTTTTCTTTTATTGTTGGGTGAAGATGGGCAGCGATGATGACTCCTAGATCAGGAGCTCAGCTTTTGGGTTCATTTTTGAGGTATTCGAGAAGATTTGTATCAGTATCGAGACTTTCTTGAATAATAGGGTCGCAATCTGTACAAAGTTGAGAAAAAGCACTACGAAGCTCAGAATCTGAGGCAATAAGGGCATTTACTTTTTCGGAAAAATCCACAAAAGCCTCCTGATTATATCAACTCATCGTCTCTACTTCCCACTTACGAGCATCGGTATACATATTCATTCCAACACGAGTAATATCAGTTTTTTGAAGAGTGGTATCTGCTGCATCAACAGCAAATGCTGGGAAAATAGAGGTTCCCATAAGGGTCAGAAAAGTACATCCCGAGAAGACTTTTTTATAAAAACTATTTTTTGATGTCAGAAACGATGGTTTCATCAGGAATTTTGTATTTTCACCATTCTACTCTTTTTTCTCCATTTTTTCAATCAGAAAAGCTTGCCAAGTGGACATGAAACGATATACTCCCAGCGTTTTTTATTTATAACTATTTACGTATGCACAATGTCGGCAAAAAAGAAAGCCAGGAAGGAAAGACGCAGTTTGAAATGCATAAGACACTGATTCTCATCAAGCCGGATACAATAGCTCGAGGAATCGTCGGAGACATTCTCTCTCGTCTTGAGAAAAAAAGTCTCAAAATCGTTGGTATGAAATTTATCAATATGACAGAAGATCTCTGCAAGGAGCACTACGCCCATATCGCTCATCAGCCATTCTTTCCAAAAGTTATGAGCTATATGACAGATGGCCCAGTACTTGCTCTCGTTGTAGAAGGCATTGATGCTGTTCGTCAGGTTCGTAATCTCTGTGGCGCAACTGATCCTCAATTTGCCGCTCCTGGTACTATCCGTGGCGATCATTCTTGTACTATTGATTACAACCTCATTCATTCATCTGACTCTATCGCTTCAGCAGATATTGAGATTGCTCGTTTCTTCAAGTCAGAAGAAGTATTTCAATATACCAAGAACGTTTACGTAAACTAATGACGCATGAGATTTTTCTCTATCTTAGCTGATCAAAACACAAGAGCCGATAAAATACTATCGGCTCTTTTTGAATGAATATATTCTCGTTCACAGATACAAAAGTGATTTGATGTAGGACAGATAACGATACGCAATAAGAAAGAAAACCTCGAAAAAGCTCACAGAAGCCCAAAATACTATCCCCGAAAAGGAGATACAGTAGAGATGAACATACAATCAATCCCCTCTACCCTCCCCCCCGATTATCGTCCACTAGAGATTATTTTTGAGAACAGTGATTTTCTCGCTGTGAGCAAAGATGCTGGCATCAACACACACCCGACACCGAGTTACATAGGACGTTTTGGTACTCTCGTGAATCAACTTATTGCCCAGGTGAAAAATTTTGATCGCGAGCAAGGTGAGGATAGGCCAGGTATTGTTCATAGGCTCGATAAGGAAACGAGTGGACTTCTTCTCGTGGCAAAGAATGACATAACACTTCGAAAGCTCCAAAAACTTATCCATGATCACAAGGTAGAGAAAACATATCTCACGCTCGTCGTCTGAGAGCCAAAAAACCACACAGGTACGATTACGTCTGTCATAGGTCGCGACCCAAACAATAGACTCAAAATGACAGTAAAAAACCCGGTAGAAGGTCGCGAAGCTGTGACGCATTATAAAGTCGTGGAAGTATTTCAATACGAGTGAAAAACTCTCAGCCTCATAGAGATTACTCTAGAAACTGGAAGAACTCATCAAATTCGTGTCCATATGGCAAATATAGGACATCCTGTTATAGGTGATAAAACATATGGTATAGAATCAGAAAATGCTTGGGCGCAGAAACACTTCTGACTCGAGAGGCAATTTCTCCATGCATGGAAACTCCATCTCGTGCTCGATGAACAAGAATACAATTTTATAGCCCCTCTCAAGGCAGATATTGAAAAAGTTTTAAAAATTATCAGAGACTAACAGTCGCAATCAATTTTGTCATTCCTTCTCTGGTATTTGTCACCAAGAAATGGCTCAGAAAAAAATATATCTAGCGATAGCATCACGTCTTCAACGGTCATCGTTCTTGCTCCGAAACAGATCACATTAGCATCATTATGGCTGCGACTAATTTTTGCTATTTCAGGACTATACGACAAGACAGCCCTAATGCCTGAAAATCTATTTGCAGCTATAGACATGCCTATACCCGTTCCACAGATAAGTATTCATCTCTCTGAATCTCATGAGAGGATATTTTTACAAACTTGCTGAGCATAATCTGGGAAATCATCAAGCGGTTCAAAGTTTTTCGGAGAAAAATCTCGAATAATATGTCCCTGCTTTTCCAAGTATGGAATAATATTTTCTCGAAAAGGAAAACCTCCATGATCACAGGCAAATGCAACTATCATATTTTTTTGTATTTACTGAATTCACCTAGTATATATCCGATAATTGGAAGTCAAAATATCCAAGCGAAATATTCCGGTTTAAATTCCCATAACGATACAAAACCAAAGACTTCAGCATAAGGAGAAGCGAGAAGTCAGAAGTGCACAACCAGTGATACCTCGATAGCTATCATGAGCCATCCGTTCACATGGACATCAAATGGCTTGAGACGACCACAACTGAGCGATCGAAGCATCTGATAAACAACAGAGCTTGTAACGGCAAGTGTTTGAGCAAGGGCGAGGTTTATGCCCTGAAATACAAAGAATATAGTCCCAACGACACTCATACCTATGATACCAGCCCAGATGATAAAGCCCTGTATGCCAGCAAGTAAACTCTCATCTACGGGTTTGCGTTTCATAACATCTGATTCTGTTTCCTGAGTAGAGAGTGCCAAGGCTGGGAAACTATCAGTCACGAGATTGATCCAGAGAATCTGTATAGCCATAAATGGAACTATAAGTGGATCTCGAAATACAATCACGCACACCGCAAGCAAAAGTACCTCGTAAAAATTACACGCTAGGAGGTATTTGATGAATTTTTTTGTATTATCGTAGATGCGTCTTCCTTCTTCGACAGCAGATACAATGGAGGCAAAATTATCATCCAAGAGCACCATATCGCTCGCATCACGAGCAACATCAGTTCCACGGATACCCATAGCGATACCTATATCTGCTTGTTTCAAAGCTAATGCATCATTGACTCCATCGCCTGTCATAGCAATAATATGTCATTGAGTTTTGAGTATCCTCACTATGCGGAGTTTGTCCTGGGGAGCAATTCTGGAAAACACATCAATAGTCTTGAGTTTCTCTCCGAGTTCTTCATCAGAAAGGGTAGAAAGTGTAGTTGCATCAAGTGTATTTTTTCCGAGTCCAATCATTCATGCGACAGCACCAGCAGTGAGTTCTGAATCACCGGTAATCATAATCACGCGTATTCCAGCTTCCTGACAAGTTTTGATAGCATCAGCTACTTCAACACGTGGGGGGTCCATCATAGCCATAAAGCCGATAAATGTAAGGTCAGATTCTGATTCTTCGATAGTATATGTATCTTTCTGAGGGAGCTTTTTATAAGCCATGGCAAGAACTCTCTTCCCTTCTCCTGCGAGTGATTGAAGTATCTGCTTGAGTTCTTGTATGCGTTCCGGGTTAAGCTCCACAGTCTCTCTTCATCGTGTCTCATGGGTAATCAATTCTAGTATACGTTCAGGGGCTCACTTCACGTAAGAAAATATAGCACCTTCTGTATTGCGAAGAATAGACATTCTTTTTCGATCACTATCAAATGGAAATTCAAAAACAATTGGATATTTTTTCTCGAGTTCTTCTTTGATAAAACCATGTTTTTCTGCACTCTCGAGAAGGCCTATCTCTGTCGGATCACCAAATATCTTTTGAACTCCCGTAGCATCACGTCAGTATCATGCTTTGTTGCAGAGAATTGCTGTATGGAATAAAAGTTCATTTGTATGGGCAGGGTTCAGAGCTCCATCACAGTATATATCGACGACTTTCATCTCAGACTGAGTCAATGTTCCTGTTTTATCGGTACAGATTACCGTGACTCGCCCGAGTGTTTCTGATGCGGGTAATTTACGTACTAGGACATTGCGTTTTACGAGACGTTTTGTTGCAAAGGCTAGTCCAAGAGCGACCACTGCTGGCAACCCTTCTGGGATAGCAGACACTGCAAGACTCACAGCAACGAGAAAAGAATGTGAAAAAGCACCTCCCTCAAACAGTAACACGCCAACAATGAATAAACACAAAATAGTAATAATGATGGCTATCTTTCGAGAAAAATCCTCTAATTTTTGTGAAAAAGGATTTACTTCATCGCGGATTTGTCCCACCATACCAGAAATATGTCATAGCTCTGTATGAGAACCTGTAGCTACGACAACGGCCTGACCTGAACCAGCTGCGACAGCTGTACCCTGATAGATCATATTGGTTCTATCTGAAAGAGGCGTAGCTTCGGCAACTGTGTGAGTATTTTTTTCTTGAGCGACGCTCTCACCAGTGAGTATGGCTTGGTTTACTCTGAGGCCTCCTGATACAATCACACGAGCATCAGCAACAATTTTCTCACCTTCATCAATCAAGAGAATATCACCAGGAACCACATCCGTCGCTGATATGACTTGCATTTTCCCATCACGCATAACTCTCGCCTGAGGAGTAAGTAAGTTTCTCAAGTGTTCCAAAGTACGCTCTGTTTTATACTCCTGCAAAACTCAAATAAGTGTATTAATGATCACGATTCACAAGATAATACCTGCGTCTACATAGGATTTTTCGAGAACAGCTGCAAGTACTGCTGCAACGATAAGAACGAGAATAAGTGTCGATTTTAACTGCTCAAAAATCATCATCCACAGACTTCTTCGTTTTGCTTGTGGTAAACTATTCGATCCTATTTGTTTGAGTTTCTCTTGGGCTTGTGCAGTTGAGAGTCATTCAGAGGAAGTGGCAAATTGCTTTTGTAATTCAGCAGATTCAAGGGTGTGGAATATCATACTTTGATAGTACCACAATCTTCATCCTCTTGCAAATAAACATGCTATTTTAGGCTAACCTTTTTCTCATTTCACTTTTATAAGCCTCGACGCCTGGCTGATCAAAAGGATTTACCCCTATCATAATACCAGAAAGAGCACAGGCATACATCATAGTATAGAGAAAATATCCCATGCTCTCAGGAGAGAGGTTTTCAAGGGTGAGAGTCATACTCGGGCATCATCCATCATTATGTGCTTTTGCTGTAGATTCGAGGGCTATGAGGTTCATCTCATGAAGACTGCGCCCTACAAAAGAATCCAGCCCGTCAGCCATATCAGACATTGCTGGTATTTTTGTCGAGGCGTGAGGATCACGTATCCAAAGCATGGTTTCGAAAAAAAGTCGACGACCTTCCTGGACATATTGTCCGAGAGAATGGAGATCTGTTGTGTAGCTGAGCGTATCAGGATAAAGCCCTGTGCCCTCTTTGCCATGACTCTCTCACATCAGTTGCTTCCACCATTCACCAATAAAATACAGCGATGGCTCTGAAACAATAAAGAGCTCTGAGACGAAGCCAGACTGTTCGAGCGCGACACGTTTCTCAGCGTATATGAATGCTGAATGCTTCTCATCAGACAGAATATCTGTATGTGCTTTTCTTGCTCATTCCAAGAGTTTTTGGATATTTACACCAGCAAAAGCACACGGTATCAGCCCGACGGGTGTCAAAACAGAATAGCGGCCACCAACATCTCCGGGAAGAATATATGATTTATACCCCTGCTTATCACTCTCAGATCTCAGCGCTCCATTCTTCTCATCGGTGACAGTCACAATCCTAGACTGTACTTCTTCGTTGGGATATTTTGAGAGGAGAAATTCTCGAACGAGACGATACGAAATAGCTGTTTCCATAGTCGTACCAGACTTTGAGATAATACAAGCTGAGACACGTTTGTCGCGGTATTTCGAAAATACTCTCTCGTATTCTTTTCCTGAGAGATGATTACCGAGAAAAACAACTTCAGCACTTGAATCAGATGAATCAGAAAATGCTTCTATAACAGCACGTGCTCACAAGTAAGAACCACCAATTCCACATACAATCAGGACATCACTTTTGGCTCGAATGGTATCTGCATATGATTGTATTTCAGCAATTTTTTCATCAGTCATATCTTCTGGGAGATTGATCCATCCGAGATATTCTGTCCCTTTACATGTCTTTTCTTGAAGAGCCTTATGAGCCTCGGAGAGACTTATTTGAGATTGAGATGTATTTTTCTTTTTTCCCTGGAGAAAAGTATCAACATATCATGTTGAAATGGAAATAGACATAAATGTAAGTTAATTTTGTGGGTATGACGCAGATATTTCCTCAAATATTATACGAGAAGTCTCTCAAAGAACGTATCTCAATTTCTCTGTGTTTTTACTTTTTGCCGAAATGCACACTATGTACGGATAAGGTGTATAGTAAACAATGCCACAATCATGAAGTTGGTATTCTTTTACGCCTTCTGGAGTTGTGTATATTTTTTCGCCAAATTTATTTGCTATCTCAAAAACTGGAGGAACTCATTTTCTGATTCCATCAGGGAAATCTGTTTTTGTCAGGAGTGAGAGGGCAAACTGTGAAGAAGATGGAGAGAGATAGGAAACATTGTAGAGAATACGAAAGAAAGAAGAATACTCTTTGAGCGAAATAGAATCATTGATGTCCTCTTCTCCTGGAAGAAATACTCATAAATCTGTATCAATCTTTGTTAAAAAAGAATATGGTATATTTTTCAAGAGCGTCTCCGTAGCTGTTAAGCTGGAATTGATCATCATTTCTTCCAAAAGTTCTCTTATAGAGTAAGACTGTTCTATTTTGAGACGATTTCGCGGTATAAAAATCCGATCAGTATCATTATCTGAAATTTTCTTTATGGTCAGTTTTTTATCAAGTAATCATTTTTCTTCTTCTGACCATTTCAAGTAGGCAATAAAAAGAGGCATCTTGAGACTACGAATAGGAGCAAATGGATCATTCTCACGAATTCCAAACCAAGGTCCATTATCTAGATTTCGCACGTACACCGAAAGAGAAACAGTCTTATCTATTTTTATCTCTTCAAAAATTCTTTTTGATGTTTTGAGTTCAAAAGGAACATATTTGGTGGGTTTTTTTTGGGTATCTAATTCTGGGTCTATATAGGCCAGCTTGGCACCGGAAATAGAATTTTTAGAAGGTATATTGCGGGCAATGTAATCAGAAAGGTCCGATGAATAGAGTAGACCAGCCGCAAAACCTAAAATAACAAATACAATTCCAGATCAATATTTTACGAAGGTTATGTGTCGAGGGTGTATTTTTTTCATAAGAGGATTATATACAGTGATACAAAAAAATAAAAGGATATTCCGGGCTTTTGTCTTTCTTTGTTGAGAATATAGGATAGAAATAATTCTTTTTCAGAAGTTTTTATTATAATTCAGCTCATGAATAAAAAAATAGTATTGGTATGAGGCGGTACAGGCTGACATGTCTTTCCTCTTATAAACCTCGTAGAATACATCAAAAAAAATCATCCAGAAACAACATTTCACTGGATTGGGGAAGCTGAAAGTATTGAGTCAAAAGTGACTACAGAAAACCAAATCCCCTTCTCTTCTATTGTCTGTGGGAAGTTACGACGATATTTTTCAGTTCAGACTCTCCTAGTACCATTCCAGGTTATTATTGGAATAATACAGTCAATGCATATCTTACAGAGAGAAAAACCAGCAGCAATATTCTCAAAAGGTGGTTATGTCTCGCTCCCGGTGGCAATTGCTGGGTGGATTCTGAGAATTCCTATCTATTTACATGAATCAGACTCCATTCCTGGCCTGGCAAATAAAATTGTTGGACGATTTGCTTCATGAATATTTTGTGCTTTCTCTGAGACGGATAGTTTTTTTGATACAAAAAAAATTCTCTGACATGGTTCGCTCCTGTCTAGTGAAATTTTTTGAATTACGAATGAAACAATAATCCGAAACCCTCGAACTCAGATATTGGTCTCGTGTGGTTCTCAGGGGTCAGCAAGTATTTTTGATGCAGTGCTTGAGCTCCTTCCGAGTTTTTCTGATGTAGATTTTCATATTATTCTCTGAGTAAAAAATCTCGACTATCGTGCAAAATTTGAGTATTTTTCAAACGTTCATATTTTTGATTTTTTCTACAATCAAACGGATTATCTCAAAATCGTTCAAAAGTGCGACATCGTCATAGCTCGTAGTGGTTCAAGTATTTTTGAATTTGAAGCCCTCGGACTTCACATGATACTCATCCCCCATCCATTTACTGGAAACAACCATCAATATTGGAATGCAAAAGCATTTGAGAAAAAGGGACACGAACTCATCGAACAGAAAAATATAGGCGATTTGCAGGGTGTTGTCGAGAAATACAGAACATTTAAAAAATCACCAGAAAAAATGGTGGTAGATAGGACGATTTTTGATACAATAGGTGCGGTACTTTTAAAATAAACAATGGACTCCGAATTAGAACTCACGATTTGATACATTATTTGATATTCTGCCCCCATTATTAATTTCTTATTATTTTGAGTAGTATGTTTGCTGCCGTTTATAATATGAATCTATATTTTTCAGCATATTTCAAAATATAGATATAAAAAATTGTCTTCTTTCTGGTTTTTTTACATCATTATTTATATATGAATACTTATATATAATGCTGATATTATTTCTACCCCACCAGTTCAAGAAGAAGATTGCAATAGCATTGTACGCAAAGCAACAAGCGATTGATTTTCAAAAGAGTCTTGTTTAAGAGACCTAGAATGGGAGAGGAATAGAAAAATGAAAGAATCATCAATACTCTTTATGGATGAGATTGTACAAAAATGAGACCCCAGTGATTGTATAAAAACAAATGACCGAGATGAGTGTTATCTCAAATTCTGAGAATGTACAAATATAAAGAATGACTATATTATTAGTCAATGCTGGTATAATAAAGCGCTCCAACAAAATAATTACGATTTTTGTAAAAAAACAGATTTTTGAATGGATAATGTATGTTTAACAGAATTAGCGCTCAAGAATGGTGATGAAAAAATATGTCAAGAAATTCATTGAGATGTTAGAGTTGAGCTCGATGCGACTCAAAAACAAATCTGCCTCTACAATGTTTTTTATTCAAAAATCTCTGAAAATTGAGAAAACAAAGACTGCGAAATATTTGATAAAAATACCGAAGCTGGTCAGAATTTCCGAGCAAAATGTTTTGCACGTATTTGAGAATGCGATAGTATAAATGGTGCATGAACAGCAGAAATAAAATATACTTGTTTTAAAAAAATAAAAGAATGTGAAAAAATAGATGTACCAAAATTAAAAGATAAATGCTTTGGAAAAATGAAAGAATGTAACAAAATTATAGACACCTCTTTAAAACAATACTGTTTAGATGGTAATTTTGAAATTTTTAATTATTAACATACTACTATATGCAACAGTATCTCAATCTCCTGCAACATATTATGGATAAAGGCGTCGATCGTGATGATCGTACTGGGACTGGTACACGAAGTGTTTTTGGTTATCAATTTCGATGTGACCTCTCTGAAGGTTTTCCTCTTCTGACTACCAAAAAAGTATTCACAAAAGGTATAATACATGAACTTCTCTGGTTCCTCGCTGGCGACACGAATATCAAATATCTCGTCGATAACGATGTCCGTATCTGGAATGAATGGCCTTTTCAAAACTATCTCGAGAAAAATAATCTCGCAGAAAAATATCCGAAGTACACACCTGAATGGGATGAGCAATTAAAGACTTTTGTCGAAAATATCAAAAATGATACAGAATTTGCAAAAACATGGGGCAATCTCGGCCCAGTTTACGGTTATCAGTGGAGAAACTTCAACGGTGAACATATCGACCAAATAAAGAAGGTAATAGATAATTGTAAAAACAATCCAAATAGTCGTCGAAATCTCGTTGTCGCCTACAACCCAGCACAAGCAGATAGTATGGCGCTTCCTCCTTGTCATAGTCTGTTTCAATTCTATATTGCCAACAACAAGCTCTCTTGCCAGCTTTATCAACGCTCAGTCGATAGTTTTCTTGGTCTTCCCTTCAATATCGCATCCTACTCTCTCCTGGTTCATATGATTGCTCAGGTATGCGATTTAGAAGTGGGTGATTTTGTTCATACTTCTGGTGATCTCCATATCTATCATAATCATTATGACCAGGTCAAAGAACAACTCTCTCGCACTCCAAAAGCACTTCCAAAACTCAAACTCAATCCAGACGTCAAAGATATTTTTGCGTTTAAATACGAAGACTTCGAAATCGTCGACTATAATCCAGATCCGATGATAAAAGCTCCTATTGCTGTATAAATGAAAATACTTAAGTTTGCGACTCATCTCATACCTTTCCTACTTTCAGGAGAGAAGACATCTACATGGCGATTATTTGATGATAAAGCACTATCTGTGTGAGATGATTTGGAGTTTAAAAACTCTGAAAATGGCGAAATAATTGGTTATGGTACAATAATCTCGCTCAAAGAAAAGAAAATAAGCGAAATGAAAGAAGAAGATTGTGACGGGCATGAACAATTCAAAAACACAGAGGAAATAATTACAAATCTCAAGAAATATTATGGTAATAATGTAGACGAAAATTCTATCATTAAAATCATACATTTTAGTTTTAAAAACATATAAGTTATGAAATTTATCCTCGTTGCCGCAATGGCAAAAAATCGTGTTATCGGAAAAAATAATGGTCTTCCTTGGGATCTTCCACAGGAAATGGCTGATTTTCGAGCTTTTACACAAGGAAAAACCATTCTGATGGGACGAAAAACCTACGAAGGGCTCGGGCGAATACTCCCAAAAAGACGCAATATCATGCTCACACGAGAGCCTTCTGCTGTGAAAATAGGAGAATTTCCTACCGTTCAGACAGAGAATGGATGGAAAGTCGATGGCGGTGAAAAAGGCGGAATAGAAATCTATACTTCTGTGGAAGAAGTTCAAAAAAACCTCAAAGAAGACGAAGATTTGCTTGTTCTCGGAGGCTCAGAAGTCTATAAACTCTTTCTGGGTAATCCACTTTCAGAGATTCGTCTCTCAGAAATCCATGGGGACTATGAGGGCGATACATACTTCCCTGCCTTTGAAGAACTCTACGAAGAATTCTCACGAGAACCAAAAGAAGGCTATGATCTCGTCTGGTATAAACGAAAACTAGCGTAGCCCTCCTATCTTATCACGGAGCCACTGTGGCCAATCTGGTGTCCCCCCTCGCATTGTTGTGTCATAAATACGAGTGATATTTTTCTCTCGATCACTGGCTTGTTCTGATATTTGAGAAATACGAGTTTCGAGCAGGTACACATCATGGTCAAATGGATTGATATAAGCATGGAGGACTCCAGCAGGAGTGGAGAATTTCTCTCATTTTTCCAGCTTTATAATTTCTACATCAGTTGGGATTTTTTCGTAGATATTTTCCAGGGCTAGATGAGTCATATCTTCTTTTCAGAGAACCAATGCCATCTCTGTGAGTCATTCCCCCTCTTCAGCATGTCCAGGGTGCGAAGGAGTACCGTGATACTGTAGACTCAGGAGTGCATGGGGCTTGAGCCAGAGGATTTTTTTGTCATACTCAGGAGTTTCTTCGATCACATAATAGGCCCCCCAGGGTTTTTCTTCATCGCACTGGATGACCGTCAGACTGTTATCGCGAATATATTTTTCAACAAAAGCATTTTTCATACAAAATATGATATTCCTCTCTTTGCAGAATCAAGGAAAAATCCTATACTTCCATTATGAAACAATTTCACATCCAAATGCCCAACTGGCAAAATATTGATTGGAAAAGTCCTATCAATCTCGTTTCTCTCCTTTCTGTTCTAGGAGCCATAGCATACGCTATCTATCCAGAAATAATTATTTATGGAGGGATATACAGTTATCCAGTGGGATTCTTTGGTTTTCTCGGTGAACTCGTTCTCTATAGCTTTCTTCATGGAGGATTTTGGCATCTGCTCAGCAATGTCATATTTTTCCTCTTTATTGGTCGTATGATTGAATACACCCATGGCAAAGATTGGACATGGGGTCTGTGGATTTGGACAACTGTTTCTGTTGGAGTTTTTCTCTATCTTTTCTCAGAAAATCCTACTATTGGTGGAAGTGGTTTTGCCATGTCTCTCCTCGCTGTCTACGCATATGATTTTTATAAACACAAACAACACGAGGACTTCAAGTGAGCCATACTCCTCATTGTCATAAATCTCGTTCTCGGTTTTGGCGCAACGGTCAGCTTTATGGGACATTTTGCAGGAGCTCTTGCTGGATGAATATATGCTTGGTACAGACACAAACATCCTGCTATAAATATACCGCGATTTAGATAAATTTCGCTTCTTTCATTATCGCAAGTATATCTGAAACCCCCTGTTCTACGGTTTTATTATTGTAGTCATATATTCTATCAGACCAGGGCTTAAATATCTCATAATATTCGTCTTCTTTGAGGCGTGCCTCAGGAACCTCATTGCTATCTGCCCGCTTCTTGAGACGTTCTAGGAGTGTCTCTGATTCGATATCGAGGTAGATACTCAAAAATGGAACATTGTTCTGAAAACACCATTTTTTCAGTGCAACAACTCCCATAATCTCTGATTGGACTATGCCTGTTCTCGTAGGTGCTGGTAGTCCATAAAAAGCTCCATTTGATTTACGAAAATACGACTCAATAATTTCATTATTTTTGAACCGAGTTTGGAACTCTTCTTCACTCACAAAGAAGTACCCCTGTTCTCATTCGTATCGAGGTTTTCTCGTTGTATAATTCTGTGTTTTTTCGAGTCAGAGATGAGCATTGAGGACATTGACGAGAGTACTCTTTCCGCTTCCTCCTCGGCCATTGATGTGCAGTATGTAGTCAATCATACAACGAGTATAGTAATTACAGAGAAAAGTCGAGCACAAGAGGCAGGTGATCTGAAACGACTACTTCTCGCACCTGACAATCAGAAACTGAGACATTTTTTGTGAAAATATGATCAATACCCAGGCCACCTTCTGGAACTCTCTGGAAATAGGGATGAATAGAGCGACAGAGCGTATTGGTAAATGATTCAGATTGTTGTGTCATTTTTTCTCGAAGTGTTTTGATGGCCATGCTTTCATTTCGGATATTGAAATCTCCCGTGAGAATAGTCGGAATAGCTTGATCAATAGTATCGGTATATTCAGCTACTTTCTCCGCATCTTGCCATATCTGAAGAGTTTCCAAACAATCATACGATACGTGAAAATGAGCCGTTAAAAGCCGAATCGATCATTGCTCTGTTTTTATCTCAGTGATGAGAAACGGTAAGTTGAGTTTCCAGGCATACGGATAGCGCTCATATTTTGGTCTATCAGAAAATGAGATATGGTCGTGTGAGCGTATTGATGGCTCAGATTCTCCGAGATACAGTGTGTTTTCAGTATGGAGTGGAAAATGACTCAATACTGCAGCGCCAAAACCTATTTTATGAGTTCAAAAATCACGAAACACCGTCGGATGAAAGACTGAATTCCAGCCAAATTTTTCGCAGAGTTCTGAGAGATAATCTCTTTGTTTACCACCCTGTGACCCAAAAAATGTGCCATCACTCGCCTCAACAAGAGAAAGTATATCGGGTTTCTCCATCTCTAAAAAATCCACCAAAGCATCAAAGTATTTAAACGATTCGACGTTAAGGTGGATTAATTTCATAAGATTCTTGTTTACCCTCTCTTTCTCTCGTGTTCTTTGAGTCTCTTTTTTCGGAGACGGACTTTTGTAGGAGTGATTTCTACGAGCTCATCATCACCGACGTAGTCGAGAGCATCTTCGAGTGTCATGACTCGAGGAGGTGTGAGATTCATAGCTTCATCTGTACCAGAAGCTCGCATATTTGTGAGTTGTTTGTTCTTGGTAGCATTGACCACGAGATCAGAACCCTTGAGATGCTCACCGATAATCATACCTTCGTAGATTTCTGTCTGAGGTTCGATAAAGATAGGACCACGTTCCTGGAGATTCCAGAGAGAGTAGGTCATAGCAATACCATTTTCACCAGAAATCATAGAACCGACTTCACGCTTGTTGATGTCACCACCGTATGGAGCGTATTTATCAAACGAGCTTGCGAGGATACCTTCACCACGAGTCATCGTCGTAAATTCACGGCGGAAACCGAGAAGACCACGAGTAGGGATGAAGAATTCGAGATTTGTGAGACCACGTTCTGACTTCATGTCTTGCATGATACCACGACGTTTACCCATTTTTTCGATAACAGAACCTGCAGATTCATCAGGGACATTGATGACACATTTTTCAAATGGTTCCATTTTGACACCATTTTCTTCGTGGAAGATAACTTCTGGAGCACCAACCTGGATTTCAAATCCTTCACGGCGCATAGTTTCGATGAGGACGGCAAGGTGAAGCTCACCACGACCAGCAACAACAAATGAACCATCATCTTTGAAATCTACTTTGAGACCGACGTTCATCTCGAGTTCTTTTTCGAGACGATCACGGATATGACGACTTGTTACAAAATCACCTTCCTTACCAGCAAATGGTGAATCATTCACAAAGAATTGCATCTTGAGTGTTGGAGGATCGATAGTGATTGGTGGGAGTGCTTCTGTTGTTTCTTCGACAGTAACTGTTTCTCCGACGAAGATATCAGGGATACCAGCAATAGAGACGATATCGCCTGCTTCAGCTTCTTTGATTTCAGCTTTTTGAAGACCGAGAGAAGTTGTTACTTTACTGATTTTTGCTTTACGTTTGACTCCGTCATTGCCGATTACAAAGACATTTGCACCAGTTTTGATAGTACCATCAGCGATTCGACCAATACCCTGACGACCAGTAAATGAGTCGTATGCGAGGTTTGCTATTTGCATGCGGAAAGGCTTTGTCACATCATTTTCTCGAGGTTGTACTTTTTCGAGAATGAGATCAAAGAGAGGTTGGAGATTTGTTGACTGGTCAGCGAGCTCACGTTTTGCGACACCATCACGAGCGATAGTATAGATATGAGCAAAATCACACTGCTCATCAGTCGCACCGAGCTGTACGAAGAGATCAAATACAGCATCGAGAACGTAGGCAGGACGTGCAGTAGGTTTGTCGATTTTATTGATAACGACGATTGGTTTGATACCGAGTTCGAGAGATTTTCGGAGAACAAATCGAGTCTGAGGCATAGGACCTTCGTAAGCATCGACGAGGAGGAGAACTGAATCAGCCATTCGGAGAACACGTTCTACTTCTGAACCAAAGTCGGCATGTCCTGGAGTATCCACGATGTTTACTTTTGTATCACCGATTTGGATAGCAGTGTTTTTTGCGTAAATAGTAATTCCACGCTCTTTTTCCTGATCGTTTGAATCCATGACACATGTGTCAACAGCTTGGTTATCACGGAAAGCTCCACCTTGTTTGAGGAGAGCATCGACGAGCGTAGTTTTACCGTGATCGACGTGGGCGATGATGGCAATTGTTAGGTACTTCATAGGGAAAAATAAAGGATTATGCGGTGATTGTAAGAAAAACCCATAAATTGCAAATACAAAGTAGCGCTGTCAATCATTTTTCAAAAAAATTCTCCACGAATGAAGAATTTTACCCAAGTAATAAGCCGGATTCTGTATCTCGATATGAATCTCTCTGGGACGGTAATCGCTTACCGCCTCAAGCATGAGCCTCCTCTTGCGAGGGCCAACTCACTTGCACCGCCGAGGG
>CAZVRL010000016.1:0-27645 GCA_964630285.1 uncultured Candidatus Peribacteria bacterium
CTATTATTTCTTGGAAGTATTTAGTTCGAAGTATGTGAGCTAAGGGGAGCCATTTATAACTTTTAAAAACCACCCAATTTGGGTGGTTTTTTATTTATACTATTTTCTATTTTAATGTGATTTTAATTTTAATGTTAGTAAATCTAGTATTTTTTCCATAGAGTCCATTATGAATCCTATTACCTCGTTGCTATTATCTAGTATATATCATTTATGAGCATAATCACATCTCATCTTGTATAACTTCTGAAACCAAGGTAAAAAACTTGGCTGCAGTGCATTTATTGCTCATAAAATATATCTTTTATTTTCACTATCCATACCTATTGGAACAAATAGATGCTCGAGAGAACAATATAGGAGTAGGATTTTAGTTCCTAAATCCTGTGATTGTGTAGAAGAGGATAATAAATCTATGCTAGTTGCAATATCATATATAGCCTCTTCTGACCATGGATTTTTTAATTTATCAAATATGATTTTATTCTTTAAAAAGAAGTTTTTTACTCATTCCAAATTCCTTATATCAAGCCAAGTTTTTGATACTGAACGGTTACCAAAAGATCTAAATAAGTATCCATCAGGGTATCTTAAGAATGGTTTTCTTTCATTTTCGTGCCAATCGAATCATCCAGTATATCAACTTTCCCTAAATACCGGTGATGTTGTTGGCAGTATCTCTATACCTTTTTCTCATACATCAATTTGTACGGGATATCTAAAAGCGGCTATCTTTAATACAGACATGAATGTTCGTAGTAATTGGCAACTAAACCAGTAACATCGTGTATGCGATCAAAAACAAGTAAAACCGACATAAATTCATTTTTCATTTTCAACGAATGAATAGGGAAGTCATAAAACAGCCATTATACTTTCTAAAAATTCTTTTAAATTGATAGAATTCTTTATCTTATCAAAGTTTTTAACTAGACTAATTTGGGTCATCAATGTTCTCTTTTCCAGCATTTTATAAATTTCCTGTAAGCACTGCTCAACTGATTCCTCATATCATTTATCCTTGCTCTGCCATAAATTTATAAATTTATGGTCTTCGAAATATGAAGACACTCAGGTTCTTCTGTAATATTCTTCATTGCTTTTACATATGGAAAGCATCCTGCATTTGAATAATATTGTAAAAAAATCATCAGGAGTGATTTCTAATCATTTCTCCTCAAATATTTCGTATAGATGAACAAAATCCGGCAATAGAAATCTACTTCTGTAATATTGGGGTAATCTTTCTATTTCTAGCACAAAGTCTTTTGCTATACCTATTTCTCATTTAACTATTTTTTCTATCTCCTCGTAAACCTCTACTCCCAGAGTTTCTTTTATTTTTTCGAAGTTAGTTTTCATATTTTCATTTTAACTTCTTTCCTCATTCTTCAATCTTTTCCCCATAAATTCAAAACCCGCCCAAATTTGGGCGGGTTTTTCTGTCCTTGAGCGTATTCTTATTCTTGTATCACAGCAGGTTCAGCAGCTGGTTTTGCAGAATAAATGATAGGATCCATCGGTCCTCCTTCCATTCTCTGGACGAATTCTTCGACGAGAGGGATGATGATGGTCTGTGGAGCGTAGCCTTCTTTTGGTGCGTTTTCTACTGGGAAGACGTAGGCAGGGACGTAGTATTCCTCTGATTTACCGTCCTTCCATTCTCCGTAGATAGTGACGTAGTTGAGAGATGGTTCACCGAGGGTGAGTTCGACGACTTTTCTGTCTTTATTGATGGTAGTATCGTTCATGATATAGCGACCACCATTTTTTATCATCTCACTGATGAGATCTGTTTTCTTGATAGTCTCGTAGGTAGATTTTTTGAGGTCAGCTTTTTCAATACCATACATACCAGTGATACGTTTTGTGCGGACGTCATAGTTGAATGTGAGGCCTCGATACATGCCACCTTCTTGGTAGACAGGCTTGCCGTCGAGCATGATAGGATAGGTCACTGTGTACATGTCTGGAATCATCTGTTCCTGACCGAGCTCTGCGCTACGAGCGTACCATATACGCCATGACTTATCGACGATAGGTGCGCCATACTGGCTGATATCTATATTGTATTTGCTGACAAATTGATTGCTGACATTGATGACTTCGCTGTCCGCTGGGATATCTCTTTCTGTGAGTTTCGGAGGCTGGACGCAACCATTTTTATCACAGACAGGCTGTGGCCATTTCATGTAGTTCTGATACATATTGATCGTCCCATTCATGAAGTCGAGATTGAGCATGTAGCCGTAGTCGACGTCTTCTGTGAGGGTGAGATTCGAGATGCCGAGTTTCTTGAACGCGTCGAGATTGATGTCAGCGAGCGAGAGATTTCTCACGATACTTGCTGTATCGCTGCTATTGAAGGGGAGATTTGTTTTTTTATACACTGGGAGATTTTCTTCTGGTATTTTCACTTCACCTTTGTAGATGTAGGTGTAGAGAGGCATATCTATCGGAGGATAGATCATAGCGTCTGGTGCCATCATCTTCGATGAGACTGTATCGCCACCACCACCGAGACCCATCCCACCACCTCCACCGCTTTGAGGTCGAGGATTATTCTGATTCGTGAGTGCGATAGTGCCAAACGATTCTGCCCCAGTGCTCTCTATATTTTGACGGAATGAGAGAGGTGTAGTTTGATTCTGCTGTGTAAACATACCAGAGTTCCATCAGATACCCACAATCAGACAGAGACTGAGTGCGCCAACCATAGCTCACCAGGGGAGCCAGACTGCTGGTTTTTTCATCGCTGCGATTTCACGCATGATTTTCTGGCGAAGTTCTGCTCGGAACGTTTCATTGATTTCTACTTCTGGGCGATTTTTCATCATCTTTTCGATGATTTTTTTGATTTCTGATTCCTTTTCACGGAGATCAGGGTCGAGAGCGTAGAGCTCGTCGAGGATGTCTTTAATATTGACTGACATAGGAGAGAAAGAGTGAGAAAATAAATATATACGTAACGTTTGCTGCTATTTTTGCCATGGTGCGAGAGACGATTTTCTTTGCATTTGCGACGCTCTCACCCGTGATTTCACTGATTTCGGCATAGGAGAGGTCGTCCCATATGCGCATCGTGAGGATGGTTCGCTCTTTTTCTGAGAGCGTACCGAGGAAACTCATCACTTCTGCGAGCTTCGAAGAAGTATCTATTTTCTGGCCTTCATCGACAGAGTATCCTGCATCGACATCGTCGAGACTGTCATGGGTATGTACCCTACGAGTAGAGTCGATGAGTGTCGTATAGGCTATACGGTAGATCCAGGAGAAAAATTCTCCTTCGTGTTCTCCACGAAACCCAGATATACGTTTCAGAGCCTTGATATAGGTCTCTGCCACGATATCCTCAGACCATTCGTGGTCCTGGGTTCTATGGTAGATAAAACGATAGACCTTTTCGTAGCTCATATCATAGAGCGGGCCGAAAGCATCGAGGTTTCCATTTCGGATTTTTGCGAGGTGAGTGGCAAACATAAGAGGTGATTGAAGAACGTTCTCACTAGCTATGACGAAAGTGTATCCGAAAGGTGACAAAAAAGTATCACTTTTCTTCTTTCTCGTAAAAAACATGTAGAAACTATATTTATACATATAATTTATACGGAAATAAAAAATAAACTTGTCAAAATAATATTTTCTGTATAATGACGTCAGTACACGTTACAAAAACAGATAAATTCTTTTACAGTGAGATCCCAGATTTGGTTTTAAATAAGAGAGTCTATCAATACACAACAGTGTCCTTCGCCTGATGCAGAGTCTTTCCTTCAAAAACAATTGAAAAATTAAATAGGACCAGCCTCACGCGGTTCTATTTTTTTCTTTTTTAGTATGTTCGATTTTTCGAAGCGGTTAGAGGATTTTGAAACTGGTAAACCTACCGGTGGTCGTGGTGCACGTGGGAAGTATAATCGCGAAGAGCGAGCTCCAAGATCTGGAGGCTTTTCAGGTGGTCGTGGTGGTGAACGCAAGGCATTTGGTCCTGGTCACGCTCCAAGTCGTGATGGTGGTGCTTCAGGTGATCGTCCTGCCTTTGGTGGTGAACGAAAAACTTTTGGTGCTCCAGCGCGTGGTGGTTTCGGTGGTGGTGGACGTCCAAGCTTTGGCGGACGTGGCTCATCGTTTGGTGGTCGTAGTGGTGGTGGTTTCGGTGGCGGATCACGCGGTGGTCGCTCAGGTGGCGGACGTCGTCTCCCTCCTCAACCGAGCTACAAACAGTATATGTTTACTCCAAAGGATGAAGCAGGTGAACTCAAATTCGCTCCTTATGAAGTAACAAAGAAATTTCATGATTTCGCTCTCGATGATTTTGTTATCAAAAATATCGACAAGAAAGGCTATGAAAAGCCAACAGAGATTCAAGAAAAAACACTTCAATCTATCATGGATGGTAAGGATATGCTCGGTCTCGCAAATACTGGTTCTGGTAAAACAGCAGCATTTCTCATCCCGATCATACATCGTATGCTCTCAGGCGTGAAGAGTCGTCTCCTTGTTATGACTCCTACTCGAGAACTCGCTGATCAGATTCAGACAGAATTTAAGTGGATTGCAGCAGGCACATTTCTCCGATCAGTTGTGGTCGTCGGTGGAGCCAATGCTCGTAATCAAATCATGGACATCAAACGTGGTGTTCACTGTATTGTTGCGACTCCTGGTCGTCTCAAAGACCTCTATGATCGTGGTGTTATCGATTTCTCTGACTATGGTCATGTCGTTCTCGACGAGTTTGATCGTATGCTTGATATGGGTTTCATCAATGATATCAAAGAAATCATGGCGATGCTCCCAGCTGAAAAACAAACCGTCCTCTTCTCTGCGACAATGTCTCGAGATATTGAGAGACATGTTCATTCATTCCTCCGTGAACCAGTACAGGTGACTATCAAATCAGAACCAGTTGGTTCTCGTGTAGCACAAGAAGTCGTATTCTATACGACAGGTGTTGATAAGAAACAAAAACTTCATGACATTCTCCAAAAGGATAAAGAAGGAAAGTATCTCATCTTTACTCGTACAAAACGAGAAGCAGATCGTGTCAGTGATGATCTCCGTGATCTCGGCGCTTCAGTCGATGCACTTCATGGCGATAAGTCTCAGAATCTCCGTCAGAGAATTACTAACAATTTCCGCACGAATAAGATCCGTATCCTCATCGCTACTGATGTGGCTGCTCGAGGTCTCGATATCCCGGATGTCTCTCACGTCATCAATTTTGATGAACCTGCGACACGTGAAGACTATATTCACCGTATCGGTCGTACCGCTCGTGCTGGTAAGCAGGGAACTGCATATACTTTCGTAAAAGGAGGGGAGTACTAGAAAATGCGGAAAAACTTCGCATTTCTTCGTCAGCTACATTTTTTGTTTCAGTCGCTTACAAATCCGTAAACTCCTATCATCAAAAAATTTGCTTTCTCGAACTGCTCGTTTTTGCACATTCCTAAAGATATATGAAATACTTCTGTTCGTAATTCGTTACTCATGTTTCATTTTAAGATTGAAAATACTGACTGATATGCTCGTGCTGGATCTCTTAAGACTCCGCACGGGGATATCCAGACGCCTGTTTTTATGCCGGTTGGTACTGCTGCGACAATCAAGTGAATCACGCGAGAGTGAATTGCTCAGATGAAAACACAAATCATGCTCAGCAATACCTATCATCTTATGCTCCGTCCTGGAGCTGATGTGGTAGCAAAAATGGGTGGATTGCATTCATTTATGAATGTGAACCTTCCTATCCTCACGGATAGTGGAGGTTTTCAGGTATTTTCACTGGGCAATCCTCGCAATGGCGGTCCTTCACTTGTCAAAACTGATGACGAGGGTGTAGAGTTTCAGTCACACCTCAATGGTGATAAATACTATATGACGCCAGAGAAAGCTATGGATATACAGTCGGGGCTTGGTGCTGATATCATCATGGCTTTTGATGATGTCGCTGCAGGCGGTTCTTCAAAAACCCGTGCACGAGAGGCTCTGAATCGTACGCATATGTGGGCAGAACGCTGTGTGTCGCAGTGGCAACAGAACGAAATAACTCGAAAAGAAAAGTGACTCCATCCTCAGACGTTATTTCCAATCATTCAGGGTGTCACATACGAAGATCTCCGTTTGGAATCAGTACGTTTTCTGAAAGAACTCCCGACCCTTGGTATTGCTATCGGTGGCCTCTCTGTTGGAGAAGGAAAAGAATCGATGCTCGCTATGCTCGACCTCCTCGCTCCTGAGCTCCCAAGCGAAAAACCACATTACCTCATGGGTGTTGGTACTCCAGAAGATCTCGTCGAAGCTATTGCACGCGGTGTAGATATGTTTGATTGTGTGCTCCCGACGCGTCTTGGGCGCCATGGTGAAGTATTCACGTCTACTGGATATCTCAGAGTAGATAGGAGTAGTCTCGATGGTTCTATGGAAAAGATTCCTGTTGCACCCGGCTTTGAAACTTCTGTGAGTGAGAACTATACCCTTGGCTATCTTCGTCACCTGATGCATGCTGATGAGATGCTGGGGCAGATACTTCTCTCTATGCACAATACCGAATTTCTCATGCGTCTTTGTGACCGTGCGCGTGAAGCGATACAAAAAAATTCTTACGAAGCATTTCGCAAGAATTTTTGGTCTACCTACGTGGTTTCTTAGTGTCCTACATTCGATTGAAGATCTGATTCATCTTTGGGAACATGAGTACGCTCAAAAGGATTGCTGCTATGAAGAGTAAGTTTTCTGCTGGTCCTGTTGCTACATGACTCGCTTGTGACGCAAGTGGATCTGTGCCTGCAGAGTTGAGTGTGACTTTTGCATCATAAGAGGGGATTTCATTGTCGATTTTTTCTGTAGCAGTGTTTGTTGTTCCTGTATCTGCTTCAGGTACATCTGTCACTGTGCTATTGTTTGTCCCAGAAGTTGTGGAAGTATTTGATGATGAATTTGTAGTTGTAGAACTGTTAGTTGCTGAAGTATTTGAAGAAGTCGTATTCGATGAAGCTGTGCCTGAAGAAGAGGTGTTTGTATTTGACGTTGTTCCAGCCGTATTTGAATTTGTAGCATTTGTTCCGGCTACTTTTTTTGGTGTATACGAGACACAGTAATTTTTTGTTTTTTTGTCTGATTCCTTAAATGTACCCATTTTGAGTTCATAGTACGAAATCGGAATTTTGACTACGATATGAGGATCAGCAGGTTGTTTTGGAGAAGTGAGCGTGATATTGGAATCAGCTTTGATAATTTTTACTTGTATTGTTTTTCCCGGATTGAGCGTAAGCATATTGAGACCGTCTATATCCTTCCATACGACATCTGCGCCCCATTCCAATCCTGTTTCATCCCAAGGACTCGATGGAGTCCCAATATTGGTTTTGATTTCTGCAATATCTTGGCTTGTTTCGTAGAAATTTTGATTGATTCCATCGAGATCATTTTCCCATTCCATGACAACTTCCTTGAGCTTCACGCCACTTGCTTCTGGTGTGACTTCACCGCCTTCATAACATACTTCGCACTGATTATCAGAGAAGTAGGTTTTTGAGCTACACTCTACAGCTGGTGTTGCTGTTGTAGCGGCGGTTTGGGCTTGTACGTTCCATATGACTGAAAGTGCCAAACAAGAGAGAAATATACGTTTTTTCATACGTATATATTACCATAAGCAACGAACGATATCCAAAAAACCCTCTTGGAAATATCTTGCCAAGAGGGTTGTAGTGATTGTGATACAGGTTTATGAAGTAGGGCCATTGATCACCAATGTGTCGAACGTACTTTCATTGAGGCTGTTTTTCACTGTGTATTTGACTGTCCAAGAACAGTTAGCTGCTATATTGCTCGGGAGTTCAAACTCTGAGCTTCCTCCAGAAGCGGTAGTTGAGAAATTGAGCCATGTTTTAGAACAAGATGTTGGCGTCGCTGTGACACTCGATGTAGCAGAAGCAAAGCTCCCACTTGTCCAATAAATAGTCACTTTTTCTCCACGAGCAAGAGTTACTGTGTCACTTACTTTGTCTGTTGATGTTCCAATACTAGCTTCGAGTGATGCTGTAGGAGAGCTTTGTACAGTGACATCAGCTTCACCAGTAATAGTTTTTGTTCCGTTGATACTCGCTATCAATATTTTAAATGTTCCTGCTTTAGAGAATTTAATATCTCTGACGGTCAATATACCATTATTGAGTCGGTACGCTTTTCTGTCGTAATCGGCTTCTTCATCACCGGTTACGATAACATCAAATACTTCGTTGTATGTCGTGTACGCTAATCCGGTAGATCCAATAGCTGAGACCTTGATATCAACAGGTGTACCTATGCCAATCTTATTTGGTTTCAATACTTCGACATTGAAGTGGTCCATTTCGATACTACCATATGGCATGGTTATTGTTTGTGTCTCAGTTATTGTGGTTCCTACTTTGAGGTTGAGTGCAAATGTGTGTGTCTCAGTTGTGGTACATCGAATAGGCCCAAATGTTATTGGAGCACCACTGGTAACGACATTAATAGACTTCGTACTGAGAGTACATTTATTTCCTCTAAATGATTCCGTTGATGTGATATCCACTTTGACATTATTAGAGTTAGTATCTTTAGCAGGGCTCAACTTGATCCAGAATGATTGATCTTTTTGACGGCTAGTGATGGTGTTTCCATTTTCAGCGTCGAGAAGACTGATTGTTCCCATCTGTCCTTTTTTACAAGCACCTTCACTACAGCCGAATGGACAGGTAGTCACTTTTGGATTTACATTTGCCTCTTCAGTGTACATCCTATCTGTACAAGTATATTGTTTTATGCTTGATCATTCGCAGACATCTTCTTTCGTGGTATTTGCATATGTTAAACTCAATATGCCCTTCTTATATATATCATTATTTGCATCATCGGTTGTACATACTTATTGTCTATCGGTTGACCATATATCTTTGAAGACAAGAATAGCCCTCTTTTCACCTGAATAAGCACCAATAAGATCTGTTTTTGCCTTTATTTGTGTTTTTATAGCTTCGCTGAGTGAGCTAAAAATACTTGAAGCGAGAACAGATGTGACGTCTGCTTTGTAGCTTGGGAGCTGAGCCTTAGCAAGAAGAGTATCGACCTCCGATGTTGCTATGGAGCTCGGGATAAGTCCACGTATCTCATTTCTGAGATTGTCACGCATAATATCAAGACGCGAGAGACGTGCATCTACTTCATGTTGATAGACGTCTTCATAATCCTGTATTTCCTCGAGAGTATAAGGTACGCTGATGTTTCCTATAACGGATGATTTCAGTGCAGCTACTTTTTCCATTCTTTCGAGTACTTTGTCTAACTTACTTCCTTGGTAGTTATCTGGACTTTTATTCTGATTGAAATACCAGACTCACCCGATCAAAATGATGGCGATGATAAAAAATACCACCTTTTTTATACTACTCTGCATAGTGTAGGAATAATTAAAATAAAAACTTACTGCGCCATCTTATTATTTCCTTCACAACAAGTCAAATATATGGTCTTATTTATATCCTTGACTCCAGCCCTTTTTCTATACAATGCTCATGTTTTCTCCCGATTTTCGGGAAAATTTTTATTCTTTTTATTTTTGTATGTCTGCTATTGAAGACAAGAAGCGTAATGTCCGTAATATCGGTATTATTGCCCATATTGACGCTGGTAAAACTACTACTACTGAGCGCATCCTTTTTTACTCTGGTAAAACTCACAAAATTGGTGAAGTACATGATGGTGCTGCCACTATGGACTGGATGGAACAAGAACAAGAACGTGGTATTACTATTACTGCTGCTGCTACGAAGACTGCATGGAATGGTCTCGATGTAAATATCATCGATACTCCTGGTCACGTAGACTTTACTATCGAAGTAGAGCGATCTATGCGTGTTCTCGATGGTGGTGTTGTTGTCTTCGATGGTTCACAGGGTGTCGAGCCTCAATCAGAAACAGTTTGGAAACAGGCTGACAAATATGGTGTCCCACGAATCGCATTTGCAAACAAGATGGATAAAACAGGTGGTGACTTTGAAATGACATTTGAATCTATCAAAAAACGTCTCGCTGGTAACAAGGTTGTCCGAGCACAACTCCCTATCGGTCGTGAGAATGATTTTTGTGGTGTTATCGACCTCGTCGAAATGAAGGCTTGGGAATTCAAAGGCAACATGGGTGTCGAGATCGTCGAGAGAGCTTTCCCAGAAGATATGAGAGCTCGAGCAGAAGCTGCTCGTCTCGAACTCATCGAAAAGGCTGCTGAACAAGATGATGCGCTTATGAATAAATACCTCAATGGTGATGTCCTCACTGTTGCAGAAATCAAATCTGGTATCCGAAAAGGTGTTATCGCAGGAAATGTATTCCCACTTTTCTGTGGTTCTGCTCTTGCAAACGTCGGTGTTCAAAAAGTTCTCGATGCAGTCGTAGATTACCTCCCATCACCTCTTGATATCAATGAAGGGAAAATCGCTGGTACTGATCCAGATGATGATACAAAAGTTATCGAATTCAAACAACTCGATAGTGAACCTCTCTCAGCTCTCGCGTTCAAGATCATGACAGATCCATTTGTGGGTCGTCTCACATTCGTTCGTGTTTACTCTGGCGTACTCAAGTCTGGTACTGCTGTTATGAATGCAAATAATGGTGAAACTGAGCGTATCGGTCGTATCGTAGAAATGCACGCAAATAATCGTAAAGAAATCACAGAAATCACAGCAGGTAATATCGCTGCGGTTATCGGTCTCAAGGAAACAAAGACTGGGCACACACTCTGCGACAAGGCTCATCCTATCAAACTCCTCTCCCTCGATTTCCCAGAACCTGTTATCTCAGTCTCTGTCGAACCAAAATCAAAGGCTGATCAGGAAAAAATGGGTATCGCTCTCAACAAGCTCGCTGAAGAAGATCCATCATTCCGTATCCGTTCTGACAGTGAAACTGGTCAGACTATCATTGCTGGTATGGGGGAACTCCATCTCGATATCATCGTTGATCGTATGCGTCGTGAATTCAAGGTCGAATGTAACGTGGGTGCTCCTCAGGTTGCTTACCGTGAAACAATCACTCAGCTCGTCAAAGATCAAGAATACCAATACAAGAAACAGACTGGTGGTCGCGGTCAATTTGGTCACGTTATTATCACGTTCGAGCCTATTACTGAGGCTATGCGCCAGGCTGAACCAGAAGAATACAAGGATGAAAATCGATTCTTGAACGAAATCTCAGGATGAGTTATTCCTCGAGAATTTATCCCAGGTGTTGAAAAAGGTCTCAATGCTTCGTATGCACGAGGTGTTATCGCTGGATACCCAATGGTCAATGTTCAGGCAACTCTCACATTTGGTTCTTACCATGATGTGGATTCAAATGAACTCTCATTCCGTATCGCTGCGAGCAAGTGTTTCCGTGAAGCTTCTAAAAAAGCAAAACCTATCCTCCTCGAACCTATCATGAAGGTCGAAATCAATACTCCAGAAGAGTACATGGGTGATATCCTCGGTGACGTCAATGGTAAACGAGGACAAATCAATGAGATGAGTGACCGTGGTATGGCAAAAATCATCCAGGCCCACATCCCACTCTCTGAAATGTTCGGATACTCTACAGCTCTCCGATCAAACTCTCAGGGACGTGCGACATACGCAATGGAATTTTCTCACTACGCTCCAGTTCCTACGAATATTACAGAAAAAATTCGTACTGAGAGAGGTGTAAAATTCGAAGAAGATGATGAATAGTATTTGTCTCTTTGTTATATCCCACAAACTCCCGCCGAAAGGTGGGAGTTTTATTTTTGATTTTTTAGCTCCCGTACTACAATAGTCATGTCTATGAAAAAAAATCTCTTTTTTGTACTTTGTACTTTGTATTTTGTATTTGCTACAGCGTTTGGTTATTCCAGTGATGATGCTGCTCGCGCGAATCTCATAGCTCAGGCTGGACTCATTGTCTCTCATGAGGATATAGGCTCCTTTAGGCTCGATGATTTTATGCTGCGCCAGGAGCTCATAGGCACTGCCCTCAAGCTCGCATGAATCGAGCTCCCTTCAGAATATCAGTGTCGTGGCTATTTTTCAGATGCTACTTTTGGTCCTGAGAGCAAAGATGCTTGGGTATGTCGTGCTTTTGAGATGGGAGCAGATAATGGTTTTCTCACTAGAGCAAATAGTACTACTCGTCCTCGCGATAGTGTCACTCGTGCAGAAGCTCTCGCTATTGTTGTTCAGGCATGAAATATTCCTCTCTACCCTGAGAACTATACTATGAACTGGCTCAAACAGCAGGGGTATACTGATTGGCAGACAAAACTTCTCTCTTCACTGGCTGATTGTCGTATTTTCAATCATGGCGTTGCGTGTGAAGATGGAAAAGATGGAAACATAGCTATGGGAAATTTTCGTCCAAACGCGCCAGCAACCCGAGCAGATGTTTTTGAATTTATGATGTATACAAAAAAAATGCAGGATGAGCAAGCCAGGATTTGTGCGAGTTATTTCGACATCTTCTCAGACGGAGATATAGAAACCTCTATCCTTGCTCTGGAGACGCTCTCAGTTCAGTGTCCTAATATATAATTCTTTTATGAAAAAACTCCTTCTCTCTTCTTGTGCCTTGTACTTTGTAGTCTCTACTTTTGCTTCTGCTGCTTCGTCTCCTGTTGTACAGGTTATATCCTATAAAGAACCCCTCGGGATGTATTTTTCTCTCCAGGGATGGGGGAGTGGTTCGGTGATAGATGCGCAAGGCCATATACTGACAAATAATCATGTGGTTGATGATGGTTTTGGTGGTATATCCGATGATTTTAGCGTCTGCGTCACTGATGACCCAGCACTTCCTCCACGATGTCACTACACAGCTTCTGTGGTTGCCCGCGATTCCAATCGTGATATAGCTCTTCTCCAGCTCGACTCGACTGATATTTTTGGTCGTTCTGTGAATTTTAGTAGTTTTAGTACACTTCCGGTTGATTATACGTATGTGCCAACTGCTGGTGATAGCGTCATAGCTCGTGGTTATCCGTGGATTGGGGCAAATACTATCACCGAGACACAGGGTATTGTTTCGGGTACATATCTCTACAACGACAATACGTATATCAAGACAGATACTCTTATTGCGGGAGGAAATTCTGGTGGGCCACTTATACGTGATGGTAAGATGGTGGGGGTAAATACGTTTTTGATTGGAGGCTCTGCTGATCCTTCTCTTGGCTATTCTCTCTCTATCCGTGAGGCCCAGGATTTTATCCAGACAGGCATTTCTCAGACAAAAAAGCTTCAGACAAATAGTTCAAAATTTGCCCCATTTCTGCAATCTATCGATGATTTTGTCCAGAAGAAGCGAATTGTAGATAGCTTGGTGACGTTTGATTTCCCTCAGAAATATAATGTTACAACGTATATCCCCGGAACCTATATCGATGGCCAAATTTCTGAAGAAAGTAGTACGGCAGTGTACGGTTTTTCTTTTCTCCACTTCAACATCCCGAAACTCACAACTCCCGAGGAAATTCGCTATTTCCTTGCTAGTCAGTCATTTTTTCCTTTTTGGCAGGATGTAAAGTTCAAGACTGTGACTATCGGAGGTCAATCCTTTTACGAAGTAGATACCCTCGGTAATACTGGATGAGATAAGACAAAAACACAGTATGTGTATTTCAAAATCGTTGATGGCACACATCTCCTTTTGCTCCAGCTTGCGACACCTTTTTCAAATGAATCAACGTACGATACTATTCAGAAAAATATAGCAGCATTTTTAGCTGGTGTGCGTTTTCCAACACAGTTTAATTTTAAAAACGCTGATACCATCAGTGTTGATGATGCGAAAGTCTCTCTTCACCCTACGAATCAGTCTCTCGTTGATTTTCGTTCAAATTTCTTCCCTTATAACGGAGTTATTTCAGAGCTGATGGTCACGTATGACGACCTCTTCTCTATGCGCACATATCTCGGGAACCTCTGGAGTTATGCACAGGTAAGCATTGTGCCAAATTCTTTCTACACCGAAGATACCAGTGCCTCGGAACTTCTCTCAAAGCTTCGAGAGGTGGCTTATTTCTCTGAAAATACCGAATCAAATCTTATCACCTATAAAGGTCATGAGGGTTTTGTTGTGTGTGATAATAGTACTTGGTCACAAGTGACTGATGAAAAAAACACGAGTCACAATACTGCATTTTGTGAAGTAATATTTTTTGTTGGACAGGATGACTCACATTTTCTCTCACTTATGTTCCTCACAGATAAGAGAAAAAAAGCTGATATGTACGTCCTTCTGAGAGACTATCTCGATAAGTATGTTACTGTCTCGGATCTCGGCTCTACTGACTTTGGTTCTAGCCCACAAAAACTTGCTTATACTGATGTAGAAAATCAATCACAAGAGTTCAAGGATGCCCTCAAACAGCTCCTCAAATATGGTATTTTGACTTCGAGAGCGACCTTTGATGGTGAACACCCACTCACATGGGACGAATATATACGTCTCCATGTTTGGTCTATTTACCACAAGAGATTGACTGACGCTATCGTTCCTGGGGATTCACGAAGTCCTACATTTGAAGCAGTTATCAAAAAGATGCCCATTGATCGCCGTGCTTATGTCAATAGCGCACAAAGAGATACGTTTGACCTCATACTGTCTATGCATCTTGCAGGCGTCACACTCCCTACCTATACAGAAGAATCTCTCGACCAATTCAAAACACAGAAAGACACAAAATATCATGCTGAATGGCAGAAAATCGAAGACTTCGAATATCTCTACTTCATGGGGCAAAAGATGTCTCCAAATGGTTCTTCTTACTACAATAGTGGTTACTACACACCAAAATCATACGTCTCGTACAACCCCGTGAGTGGCTTAACATATGAGCCAGTTTTGAGTACCGACCCTATAAAATTTGGGGCTTATGAGCCGACTCAGAGAGCTCGAAAGGCCCTCGAAGCTGAACTCGAGTGTACTCGTAGTTCAGCTCAGTACTTCTCGGCACGTTGCTTTGAGAAACGACAGGACTATATCTGGTCACTTTTGAGCTACGATGTGCTCACAAAAGGGCAGGCAATTAGCTCTCTCTTTCCTTCCATTGATTTTGCTCTCTGGGATACTGAACTCGCTAAAAAGAAAGTAGTCCAGATTGAGGAAGAAACAAACTAAGCTCGTCTACAGACAAAAAGACCATTGTCATAGACGGTGGTCTTTTGCGTTTCGGGAAGAGATACTATGTAGGGGAGTCGAGTAAAGTATAACACTTTTAGGTTATTTTTTTTGATAAACTCTTCATAGAAATCTGACACTGCTTTTTCAAATGATTCTTCTTTTTTTTGTGTGAGAAGGTTGGTCTTTGTGATTTTTCTATTATCCCATGATCTTGCCTTGATAGGGAATGGCAAGCTGATAATTATCTCTCCATTTTTTTCCAGGTGCTTGAGTGCTCACCGCAATACCTCATTTGGACTATCGCATATATCAAATACATTGAAAAGAGTCACAATGTCATACTTATTTTTTGTATTTCCTTGATGCTTTTGGTATCATTTTTTGTTGAGTGTGCTTTGAAAAGAACGAGAAGGTTCGCTATAGTAAATTTTATCTACAAAAGAGCTAAACTTTTCTGTTACACAGCCATTTCAAGCGCCTATATCAAGGAGATTCTTTCTTTTCTTTTTTCAGAGTATGTTCTCTATATTTTTTTCATTCAGGAGATATGTTTCATATCAGAGCATGCCCATGATATTGTAGTGTTTTACTCCTAGGACGCTGAGGAGGACAAAAAATATAAACTTGAGACCATAGAAAGAGCTGTGTCTGTCTTTAAATGTCTCTGTTTCCATGTTGTATTCTTGTTCTTCCCATACTGTTTGTAATTCTGGGTGGAGTTCTCTTTTTTTGCAAGAATAGTTCGTCTGCTTCATATTCTTGAGTATTGCCTTTTTATGAGTATGTCAATAAATCAGACCCGCTTTCTCGTCAAGTCATTTTTGGTTTTATGTTCCAAAAATAGAATATACTAGATATGTTTATTTTCTAACTACTCTCCTATGCAACCACAAGTAATTCTCCAGATAGATAGTTCTGCTGAGTATGATCGTGAAGTGATTGAGCGTCTCGTGAGTGAGAGTATGGGCAAAGTTGATTCATACCTCAAAAAGTATGATGATAAGCCGGATGCGATTGTCCGTATCGAAGTAACTATTAAGAAAAATACTGATGACTCATTTTATGGTAAGCTTCATGCCAACCTGGACGGTGAGCTCATCATGTTTGAGCGTGAGAAATTCTTCAAACTCGATGATCTCATACATCATGCTTTTCAACACATGAAGGAACAACTCGCATCTAAATAGTTCACTTAATTTATCATGATGGAGAAAAAAAATCAGACCCTAAAAGGCAAGAGGCTTCAATTATCTCATACAACACATCCTGATAATCTCACAGAACTTCTCCTCTCTCTCCGTCAGGTAGAGAGGAGTTTTCTTACGTCCGAAATTCTTCATGATCCACTACTTCTCCCTGATATCCAAAAAACTGTGGAACGTATCGCTCATGCTCGAGCATTGAAACAGAGGGTGATGATTTTTGGTGACTATGATGTTGATGGTATATCTTCTACGGCTGCACTTTTTCTCTACCTTCGCGACGAACTCGGTATGGATGTGTCCTACCGTCTCCCACACCGTGTTCATGATGGGTATGGTATCAAATCCTACCATATGGATGAAATTGCCAAAACTGGTACAAAACTCATCATCACTGTGGACTGCGGGACGAAGGATATCTGACCGATTGAACACGCGTATTCTCTCGGTATGGATGTGATAGTAACGGATCACCATTCTTGTCCTCAGGTTTTGCCAGAATGTGTCGCTGTCGTCAATCCTCAGCGGGCAGATTCACTGTATCCTTTTCGAGGACTGTCCGGTTCTGGTGTTGTATGGAAGTGTATTCATGCCTTATCTGACTATTTTTTTCCTGATAAAACTGAGACACTGCTCCAGAAATATGTCGATATCGTTTCTCTCGGAACAGTAGCAGATTGTATGCCCATGCTCGATGAAAATCGAACTATTGTCCGTCGAGGTATACTCCAATCACAGCAATCTCACCATCCTTTTTTTCAAACCTTTGTTGATACTCTCAAGCGCCCTATTCTGACAGAAGAAGATATCGGCTTCTTTGTGTGACCTTTACTCAATGCTGGGGGACGTCTGACAACACCGTATCAGAGCCTGACAACACTCCTCGCAGGCTCTCTCGATTCTTTTGCTCATATTCAGGAGCTCATAGGTGTAAACGAACTCCGTAAATGAAAATCTCGAGATGCTTTTGAGAGGGCTCTGGCATCGGTCGATTTCTCTGCTCCATTCCTGATTTTTGTCGACGAACAGTTAGAACATGGTATCCTCTGATTGGTGGCAGGGAAGCTCACAGAAATGTCACATAAACCGAGTGCAGTCTTTACGCTTCATGATGGATTTTATGTGGGCTCTCTTCGAGCTCCTCCCGGAATTGATCTCGTACAAATACTGGAAGCATCTCGAGAGACTCTGGAACGATTTTGAGGTCATGCAGGTGCTGCTGGTTGTACTATACGTGCTGACAGGATGGCAGAGGCGTGTGAGATGCTCAGAAACTCAGCAGGCGTCCTCTGTGGTGAGCATGACGCTACCCCTCTTCTAAAAGTCGATACTGTTCTCGAAGCGGATAAAATCAATCTCAAAACTATCGCAGATATAGAGATTCTCAGACCTTTTGGGATGGGGTTTAGTGCACCACTCTTTCTCTTGGAAAACATCTCAGCACCTGTTGTTCCGCTCGGTCAGACAGGAGAGCATATCCGTTGGGATATACCAGGGAAACTCGAGGTTATAGGCTTTCGTATGGCTGAATATATACCACTTTTTTCACACAAAAAAACGCACCTTATCGGTACGCTCAAAACTCACACTTGGCGCGATACTATTACTCCACAGTTTCAGGTTGTGGATATTGTAGCTTAATTATGAGGTATGCCGGCTGCATCCCATTTGTTTCTCCATGTTTTGGCTAGCTCTTGAGCCCTTCTTTCTTCTTCTTCTGGTGTAATTTTTTGACCACCAAATGTCGTAGCTTCCCAAACCTCTGAATGAACTATTTCCTTCGCTGATTGATCAGGATGATCTCTGCGTATAGCTTCTTCTGTTGCTGCATTTTTTTTCATAAGCGCATCAACCTCGGGACGAGAATTAAGAGTTTTACCACCTTCAGGGTAGTGTCATTCTCAGTATGTTTCATTCACAAAACGCCTATGCTGTTTATCCAAATATTGAACAGGTTTTGAAAGCACTTCAATTACTTTTCCTCTCACTTCATCCATTTCTTCTCGTGTATGAGTTGCAACGTATGTTGCTCCGGCAAGCCCTGCTAAACCTAATGCAATTTGAATTCTCTGACTCCATTTGCCTGCCTTTCTTGGTGGTGGCAATACTCCTCATGACTTAACGTATGCAAGTGTAGCTGGATTTAATGTCATATAAAAAATTGGTTAAAAACTAAATCGCGCGTATTATAGCGCGATAAAATATTTGTCAAGACCTTCTTTCTTAGATTTCTTAGGATGATTTCTGTATTTTTTCTACCATGTGTCCGATAGAGACAAAGAGCTCTGTTAGAAGCAGATAGATAGGGACGCCGATAAAGAAACCGATAATACCCATGAAATGTTCTGCAATAAAGAGAATCAAAAATACGACAGGTGTAGGCACTTTGAGCGATTGACCAACAATACGAGGATTGAGGAAGTAGCCTTCAAATGCATGAATGATGAAGAGCATAGTGATAATTGTGACGACGATACTCCATCCTGGATACTCTACTACCCCCGCAAAGAGAATAGGAATTCCTCCGATAAAGACTCCGAGAATAGGAACGAAACTTGTAAAGAATGTGATACATCCGAGAGCAAGTAAGTATGGGAATATGTAGCTTCCATTGAGACTCAATTGGCCATAAAACAATCCAATAATGATAAGTCCTATGACTGTTAGGACGGTATTTGCTACTGCTATTTTACTCTGTGCCCGGAAAACAAGCCCGAAACTTTTCTGTATTTTTTCAAGGATGATTTGTACATCTCGGTAAAAGAAAGCAAAAGGGCCTTTTTTGAGCTGAGAGAAGTATGTCTGCACTTTTTCATACTCCAGAAGCCAGATAAAACTCAATATGTAGGCAAATAATATCTGGAAAAAGATACCACTGATACGGAGAAACTCGCTCAAAATAGTGTTTGTGTCTGTACTTGGTGAAATCACGTTCACAAAGTCGCCAATCTGGTAGGAGAGTGATTGCCATTTACTGAGCGTATCCTGAAGTCCTGATATCCCTAAATCAATCGAAAATCGTTCTGAGAGGGAAGAGAGGAGATTGATCATGTCGCTGGTCAGTGTCGGTCCTATATCACGGATGGCAAAAATACAGATGAAGGCGAAGAAGAGATAGAGTGTCGTGAGAAGTACTTTTGTATTTGAGAGCCAGAGTATGCTTTCACGGAATTGTTTTGGGCTATTTTTCGCGAGTGTATGGAGGTGACTCTGAGACCATTGTGCTGCTTCATGAAACAGATAGGCGCAGAGAAATGCTGTGAGAAAAAATACAGCAAAATCCTGTGCTACCATCACGATGATAATCATTCCTATGATTGATACGAGTCGTTCGATAAATACTCGAGACAGGAGGTATTGCTTGAGGAAATCTCGCATAACAAAGGAGTTAATTACTAAAAATAGATCGAGCTACATCTTCTGTTGACTCGAGAGAGACATTTTCAGAAGCTGGTACTATTATGTCTATATTTGATGCATTAAAAGAGCGAGCTGCTTCCTCAATTACTTGACGAATACTACTTTCTGCGCATTTGGATTGGCAAAACCCTGTTGTCTCGATGATCAAAGTGCTTCAATCGAGTCGAATAGTTGCAGTCTTCAGAAGTGGTATCATAGTGCTTTTTACCCCTAATTCTTGGAGTTTTTTGAGAAAATTTTCTGGTGAAAATCACTCACTATTTTCTGTGCGTATTGTATGAGACTCTGCAGGGAGTGTTTTTTCTGGTGATGGAAGTACTTCTGCTATTGGTGGAAGTTCATGTGATGGTGCAGGCAATTCGTGCTCTGGGCTCTGGAGAAGAGTAGGTATCTCTGAAATCTCACTTATGACAGGAGTAGGTATCTTTTGTTCTTTTTTCTTTTCTATTTTTCCTTGATTGACTCGTTCGTAGAGAGCCATGCGGAGTATATCCATCGGCACAGACACTTGTCTGCTCTGGACAAACACTCGTGTGAAGAGATCAAATATTTCTTTGTAGAGAGGAAAATTTCCTTTTTCAAAAGCCTCAGCGATATTATCGACAATCCACTCGGTCATCTGTGCTGCAAATTGGCGCACGTCGATACCTTCATTATTGATAGTGTCGAGTACGTGGCTGATATTTTCTCATTTTCCACTGATACACGCCTCAAAAGTTTCTCTCAGAAATCCGAGATTGACGAGATGGAGAGCGCCTTCTACATTTTTCTCTGTCACGGTATTATCGATGATACATTTTTCGAGCATGGTGAGGGAATCTCGGATACTTCCTCGTGCTCTGTGAGTAATCATCTGGAGAGCTTTTTCTTCAAATGTTATATGCTCTTTCGTACATATCTGCATCAGTAATTCGCCCATATCTTTTTCTCCTATTTTTGTGAGATCAAATCTGATAACACGAGAGAGAATAGTATCTGGTACTTTGTGTATCTCAGTGGTGGCAAGGAGGAAGATAACGTGTGCTGGTGGTTCTTCGAGCGTTTTCAGGAGTGCATTGAAAGCTCCCTTTGAGAGCATGTGTACTTCATCTATGATGTAGACTTTGAATTTGCCTTGCGTCGGAGTGAATTTTGCATGGTCGATGACTTCTCGGATATTATCGACACCAGTGTAGCTGGCAGCATCTATCTCAATAACATCGATCATCTTTCCGTTATCGAATGCGAGACAGTTCGCACATGTATGACACGGATTTCATTCTGGTGTGATGCTGGTACAGTTGACTGCTTCTGCAAATATACGGGCTAGAGTGGTCTTTCCAATACCATGAAAACCAAAGAAAATATATCCGTGGTGGAAGGTTTGAGTTTTGCAGGAATTAGCGAGGATTTTTTTTACAAAATCCTGACCAACAACATCGGAAAACACACGCGGGCGATATGACTGATAGAGGGACATATGCCTGAATTATAGGGAAAAAAGATGAAAGTCACTGTCTTTTTCATGCTTCCATAAAAATAAGAAAAATATCTGTTTTTTTCTTGTTTTTCTGTTATACTCAAGCCTAAAAGAGTATTTTTATGGATAAAAAAATGATCTATCTGGACTACGCATCCACCCACCCTCGTAAGAAGGAAATAATGGCTGTGCGCGAACAATTCGAACTCACTTCCTATGCGAATATCGGTCGAGGGAATTACGACCTCGCAGAAGCATCGATGATTGCGTATCAGAATTCTAAAAAAGCTGTGTCACGGTGGATAGGATGTGAGCCAGTTGAGGTTATCTATACGTACTCCGCTACATATGCGATAAATATTTTGGCCCTCGCTATCGAACAAAATGGTGTGCTGCAGAAATGAGATACAATTCTCCTCTCCGTATCCGAACATCATGCCAATATCGTTCCATGGCAGATGATAGCTCAAAGAGTAGGTGCTCAGGTACAATTTGTAAACCTTGATACAGACTATTGTATTGATTTAGGTGACCTGAAAAGTAAGTTTAATTCTTCTGTGAAAGTGGTGAGTCTCCAATATGGTAGCAATGTAACAGGAGCTATTCATCCCCTCGAAAAAGTGCGAGATATTATCGGTCCTGATGTACTTTTCTGTGTCGACGCAAGTCAGATGGTTCTCCGTGGACCAGTTTCCATGAAGGATATCCATTGTGATGCTTTAGTCTTTTCGTGACATAAGATGATGGCAGATACTGGTATAGGAGTATTGGCCCTTTGGAAAGTTCTTCAAAAATCATGGCAAGCGCCAATAGGGGGTGGTGGGGCTATCAATTCCGTTTCAGAGGATGGTTATGAACAGGCTGGTATACCAGAGCGTTGGGAGCCGGGGACACCTCATATCACCTGAGCAGTCACTCTGGGCGCAGCGATAGAATATCTAGAAACAATTGATACCACGAAGCGTGAAAAATATGCTCAATTAGTCGAGCTTGTGACCCAAAAATTTATTCAATTAGCACCAAAGTGAGTACAGGTTTTTCATTCTAATAGAGCGCATTCACTTGGCGTCTGGTCGTTTGTGATTCCAGGAAAACATCCCAATGATATTGCGGATATGTTTTCTGAAGAGGGTATATGTCTCCGCTCTGGTCACCATTGTTGTGAGCCTCTGCATACATATCTTGGACTTTCTGGTTCTGTCCGTATGAGTATCGGTTTTGATACGACTTCGGAAGAGGTGGAGAGATTTTTTGCAGTTCTTGAGTCTTTCTTATAATTCTTTTATATGGCAAAAATACGATTTTTCTTCCTCCAGTTATTATTCTTCGGAGCACCTCTCGTCTATACATGGCTCTATATTCCTTTCTTGAATATTGATCTTTCCTCGCTTCTCCAGCATGTGCAAATCTGGTCTGGTTTTGAATCCGTGAAGGTTATTTTTCTCTTTCTCTGTGTACTAGGAGCATCGGTATTTCATCTCATTACTCTCCTCCAAAAAAAGAAGCCATGAAATATTCCAATGCTCTTTTTTGTGAGCATTATCATTTTTTTTCTGTGGACTGCTGTTGCTCTTTTTATCAATCAAAATATTAATCCCTATTTTGCTTTTGGTAATCTCGAAAAACATCATGGCTGGTTTTTCTATGCTGCGCTATTTATTCTTTTCTTTTTATTGCGTCAGAATTCTAGCTCAGAGCATCGTCGACTTTTTACGATGAGCTTTCTTGGATGCGCTGGTGTTATATTATATGCAATATTTCAGAAACTCTGACTTGATCCACTTCGTGATTTCTATGAAACGAGACTTGATACACAGCGTATATTTTCTACCCTCGGTAACCCAAACTATTTAGCGTGACTAATTCTCATGATATTGCCCCTCATGCATGAGACTGTTTTTGCTCATAAAGGAGAACATAAAGCCCTCTGGGATGTACTTCTGTGGATTGTTGGTGGTCTCCTGATTTACTCGACGGGGAGTTATCTCGCTTGGATATTTTTTGCTCTCTATGTATTTATTGTACTCATGAATCATGTGATTGCTTATAGTCGTCATCGCTATATTTTTTGGAGCATATTTACTATTTCTATACTGGGCGGTGTATCATTTCTCTGGTATTACTACAGTGAAGATATACTTGCTCTCCAAAAGATGCAAGGGTTTATAGCTCGTTTTTACCTTTGGAAAACTGGTCTCGCTGCACTGTTGCACGACGTACCTCATTTTCTCTTTTGATATGGACCAGATGGATTTTTACCAGTGTCTGAATATTTCCGTCACCCACTTCTCTCGGTCTATGAAGACCCTGCTTATAGGATTGATAGGAGTCATAATATTATCCTCGATTTCGCCCTTCATTTTGGCGTTATTATTCTTGGCATCATTCTCTTCTTCGCCTCTCAAGTATTCAAATATCTCTCTACTGGCAAACAGATTTCTCTCTTATTTTTCGTTCTCTATTTTTCTTTCAATATCCCTGTTTTAGTTCATTTTCTCTTGGTACTTCAGATTTTTGCAAGCTTTGAAAAAAAGAGAATTATTCGCCGATAAGTCCGTGATTTTGTAGTGTCTCTGCAGTTTTTTTTCAGAAAGCATTTTTTGCTTTTTCAAACTCCCAAGAGCTTAATTCTTCAATACGAGATATAGAACTAAATATCTTTTTTCGTGCGACTGGTCCAATACCTGGTATTTCATCGAGCAGTGTTTTTGTGTAGGATTTTTCTCGTGAACTTCGATTATAATTAATGGCAAATCGATGTGCTTCATCTCGAATTTTCTGGAGTATCATCAGCTCTCCTGATCACTTTTCGAGGAGAATTGGTTCGGAATTTTCTGGTAAAAATACTTCTTCGATACGTTTTGCCAGAGATATAATGGGGATTATATTCTCTGTGTTTGCTGCTTTTTTTATAGCTGCTACCGCGTGGGATAGTTGTCCTTTTCCCCCATCGATGATGATGAGATCTGGCCAATTATCTTCACCGCGGAGAGCTCCGAGAGTACGCCTGGTAAGTATCTCCTCCATAGATGCGAAATCATCTATTACGCCCGTGTTGAGTGTTTTTATTCGATATTTTTTATATCGTTTTGGCTCTGGTTTTCCATTTACGAGGACAGATTTGCTCGCGACTGTATGCTCACCATGGCTGTGTGATATATCGAAACATTCAAAGATGATTTCTTTTTTCTTTGCGAGCTCTTTTGTTTCAAATCCTATTTTTTCCATCAAATCAACCATAGTTTTCTTTGAAAGTGTAGCATTCTTGAGTCCCGACATTTCTTCTTGGTATGCGAAATTGAGGAGATTTGTATGAGCGAATTCGAGTATGCGCACTTTTTCTCCACGACTCGGTTGTTTGAGTTTTATTTTTTGAGAGACGAGATATTCTCAGAGCTCTTCCATCTTCTGTATCTCTATATCTGTATAGAGTGTTTTTGTTGGTTCTGTTGAGAGATACTGTAATACTGCTTGGCTGATGAGCTCTTCATTTGTTTCTTCGAGAGGATTGGCAAGTTTGTATTCGTGTACACCGACTATCATACTGTTTTTTACCTCGATAAAACTGATGAAGATGTGATTATATTTTTCCAGCGTGACGATGACTGTCGCATCTCATGATATGGCGTCTCTGACTATTTGTTTGCTTCCAGAAGATTCTATTTGTTGAATCGTATTTTTGAATTCGAGAGCTTCTTCATACCTCCTTTCTCCTGCAGCGCACTTCATTCTTCTATCGAGCTCTGAAAGTACATCTTCCTGATTGCCCATGAGAAAATCTCGTGCTTTGTTCAGGCGGCTGGAATATTCCTTAATTTTATCCTTATCGCCCGTGCAGTGCCCAGGACATATATCAATATAGGTATCCATGCAGGGGGGACCGAATTTATCTATTTTTTCATGATTTCCGAGTTTAAAAAGTCGTCGAATAAAACGTACATAGTTGTAGGTATCGAAATATTGACTATATGGTCAGAAATATTGACCGTGTTTGGTTTTTATTCTGGTACGCACGAGACATGGAATCTCCCCATCGGTTATCTTGATATAGGATAGATTTTTCCCATCTTTCATGAGCACGTTGTATTTGGGCTGATTTTTCTTGATGAGGTTGGTTTCGAGCATCAACGCTTCTAGGTCGGTTTTTGTCTCTATGTAGTCTATTTTTTCGATGATTTTCACCATTTTTTTCTTCGCAAAATTGAGAGAAGCATTGGCTACGAAATATGACTTCACTCGGGCTTTGAGGTTGTTGGATTTGCCTATGTAGATAATTGTTCCTTCTTTATTTTTCATCAGATATACCCCTGGGCAAGAGGGAATATTTGAGTGAAGTTTTTTGCTTGGATGATCTTGTTTTGGCACCAGTGTAGCTTATTTTGTTTGTGTAAAATCGCAATACTTATGTTGTTGCGAAATTTGTCGGAGTTTCCCAGAGTTCAAAGTGGGCTAATCTTATGTCTGAACCCTCTGTGTAGAGTATGGCCTCTATATCTTGAATCATAGCCACGGATATTATTTCTGTTGTTGGTGGAGAAGGGAGAAGCTTCACATTTGCTTTTTGTTTTTTAAAGAACGCTCAAACATCATCACTTGCTTGAAAAACTCATTTTCATTTCCAATTTTCCTCGAAATAAGTTTTTATCTTATTCGCTATTTGTCCATACTCATCAGAGCTCAGCTCTCTATTAAAAATCATTTTAGGAGTCCAGCTGTGAGAGTGTGGATTATTACACTTTCCTAAATTTACTATTCTATGAGCAAATACGATAGTATGTTCAAAATATGTTCCTTTTTTTGGTTTTTTTACAACACTTGTTATTACTGTTCCTTTTGTGTTTTCTACTCTTTGTTTTCTTTCTCATATTCTCTCAAGAAAGATATTTCTGAGATGTCCTGGCTCTCGAATGGCTCCGAGCAATCTATCAAAAAGTGTGAGAGGTAATGTATCAAGAGATCAATCTGGTGTAGATAATATATCTAATCACTCTCTTCTACATTTCCTAGTGACGACTTGAAGTCACTCTGGTACGACAAATCCGTGCTCTATTCAATTATCGAGCACTGATGATACTGCACGTTTTAGAACTGCAAAATCCATAATCATTCCTGTTGCTGAATCTATAGGACCATTTGCTATGACTGCTAATCGATAGACGCCACCTCCAAAATTCCCCTCTTGAGAGAGATGCCCTATGCTAAAATGCCCTTGTGTACCAATGGCAATATGTGATGAGAGACTGTTTTCCTTCACTTTCATTTTTTTACTATAATTACTTTTAAATAATTGGCAAATAAAACCCCCACATTGAGTGGGGGTTTTTGGGAACGATATAATCTGATTATTCAGCCATCAGACGGACAATAGCAGCATCAAAGTTTGCTTCTGGTTGAGCACCTGAGACAACCTCATATTTACCAGTTTTTGTATTGATGAGGACGTTTCCTGGAGTACCATTAACACCGAATTTGCTTGAGCCTTCTGCCATGTGAGCATCAACTCGAGCTTTGAATTTACCGCTATCAACACATTTTTTGACAGTATCAGCATTGAGACCGACTTCTTTTACTGCAGCATTGATGATATCTTGAGAAGGAGTTCCTTTTGAGAAGATGCTTTCTACAAATGCAAAGTATTTAGCGCTTCCACCAGCTTCTCCGACACACTCAGCTGCTTGAGCTGCTGGCATAGCAGTTGGGTGGAAAGGAAGAGGGTAGTGTTTGAATGCAAGAGCGAGTTTATCACCATATTTTGCTTCGAGATTCTTGATTGCTCCTGAATCGTGGAGTCTCTTACAGAAAGGACATTCGAGGTCAGAATACTCAATCCAGAGGATTTGAGCTGATTCATCACCCTTTACGTATGTATCCTTTGTGAGTTTTGCTATATCATCTGATGAGAGAGATCCTGTAGCCTTTGGCTCAGCTGTTGGCTGAGTGTTGTTTGATGGTTGCTCACCATTGAGCATGCTTGCCTGAGATTCGAGAGATTGTTTTACATTTTCAGCATATTTTGGATTGTTCACCATTGCCTGGTAGAGCTTGTAATTTGCACGACCGCCAACCTGGTCAATTTGAGATTTTTGAATCATGAAATAGTTTGCCACGATAGAAATAATCGTGCTGGCAGCAATCGCTGCATAGACTGTAGAATGATTATGTTTGTCCATACTTGAGTATAAATTTAGGAATTAAAGGACCGTCCTAGTATATTTTTGTATGTTTCAATCGCAAGGCATCTGGAGTGTCACTCTCTTTACTTTCTGGAGCTCCATTGTACACTCCAAACTTGGACATAAAAATATTTCTTTGACAGAGTCGGACTTTTTTTTAGAATGCACGCACATTTTACGGAGGGATGGCAGAGCGGTTTAATGCAACAGTCTTGAAAACTGTCGTGGC